>DATGLK010000025.1 GCA_035294265.1 Candidatus Binataceae bacterium | reverse complement strand
GCCCGCGCGGTGAGTCCATCTCGGTACGCGTTAGCTGGTAAGTCGGGCAGGCTTCCAAACAAAAGCCGCAATGAACGCAATCCAGCAGCAGCTCCGCATCGATCGAGGTACCCTCGGTCATCTCCCTGGAAGCCACTACAGCCCCCCTACAAAGCAGCCTGGATTAAAGATCGCCGCGGGATCGAAGGCACGCTTGAGCCGAGCCATCAGAGCCATCGCGCCAGGCGCGGGCAGGTCGAAAAATGGCACTTGGGAGCGCAATTCCCGACTTATCTGCAGCACGCGCGCGTGGCCGCCGGCCTGCGCCACGCGGGCGCGCAATCGCGTCGCCGCGGCGATCGCGCTGGGGCCTTCGCCCACAAGCGCTACCTGCGCCACTCCGGAACCCAAATGCGCGCGAAACTCCACTCCATCGCTGTGCAAGCACTCGGGCAACAAACGGGGCGGCACGGCAACCAGCAGCTCGATCGATACCTTGGGCAGCGCCAAATTGACCAGCGCACGATAGAGGCGCGCGGCTTCATTGTCCTGCCAAATCCGCGCCTTGGGCGCCAGCTCGCGCACGCTTGCCAGCTGGGCATCTATTTCGGCGCCGTTACCACCCAGGCCGGCGATCAAGCCGTAGCCCTGACGCGGCGCTTCGGCCAATTCGGCGCGCGGGCTCAGCAGGTCCAGGTAGAGCAGAGGCAAGCGATCATGAAGGGCGAAGCCTAGCTCGCACAATTCTTGCGCGCCCGGGGCACTGAGCAATACCAGGGCCTGAGCGGCGGGCCGCGGCCGAATCTTCAAAGTAACCTCGCTGATTATTCCCAGGCTTCCGTAGGCTCCTACCATCAGCTTCATGATATCGTAACCGGCAACATTCTTGACCACCCGCCCGCCCGCCCGCACCAGCCGTCCGCCATGCCCCACGAACTCGATTCCCAAGACGTAATCGCGTGGCGTGCCGGCGGACAGCCGCAAGGGGCCGGTGCGCGCGGTTGCCAGGACGGCGCCCAAGGTAGTCTGGGCGGGCTGGGGCGGGTCCAGCGGCAGATATTGGCGGCGGGAGGCCAGTACTTCATCCAGCGCAGCCATCGTGATGCCAGGCTGCACCGTCACGGTCAGATCGTCGGGCTCGTAGGCCACCACCCGCGCCATCCGGCTGAGCGCGATTCCCACCGCCACCGGCGCCGCGCGCAGGCAGCCCAGCGTGCGACAGGCGCCCAGGGCCGCCACGCTGAGCCCGTGCTGCTGGCAGTATCCCACCAGCGCGGCCAATTCCTGTGCCCCGGCAGGCTCGGCCACCAACTGCGCCACCGCACCCTCGGCGCGACGCGGCTGGCGCAGCCAGGCGTGCTGGCGCAGCCCGGCCCAATGGTCGATACTTGCACTATTCACGATGCAATCTTTATCATCAAGCGCAGGCCTACGCGCGAGGGCGGCGCGTTGACTGGTTGGTGCGGCCCGCCCCAAGCTTCACGGGCGCGTGCCCGGCGAGGAGACCTGGATGGAAGGCGAAGAAGCAAGATTACTGCGCCAGTTACGCGATCGCGAGCAGATCCGCGAGCTGCTCTACCGCTATTGCTATGCCGTGGACGCCCGCGACGTAGCCATTTTGGGCGAACTTTTCGACGACGCCTGCACCCTGGAAATTCGCCATCCCGGCGAACAGACCCAGCGCTGCCAGGGACGCGGCGCGATCGTGGAGTACCATCGGCGCGCGCTCAACCGCGATTTCACCTTTTTGCGCCATACCAACAGCAACCACATCATCGAGATCAACGGCGACGAGGCAAGCTGCAAATGCTACTGGAGCGCGGCACTGGAGTTTGACGGTGGCTCGGTCACCCAGTCCGGCCGCTTCTTCGATCGCCTGCGCCGGGTCGCGGACAATTGGAAGATCACCGAGCGCATCACCTTGCTGGAGTACGCTGCGCCGCTCAAGCACGGCTGGGGCTGAGTCGCTCGGGGCAATCAGCTCCACAGCTTGTGCGAAGCTAGCCGCGCGCCTTCGGCCAGGGCCCTGAGCTTGGCCCACATTATCGTGCGATGGACGCGGCCGGCCAGCGGGCTTTGGGAAAAGCCACAATCGGTCCCTGCCATTAGATTTTCACCTCCCACGCATCCGGCGAAGCGAAGCAGACGCTCGGCCACCAGCTCGGGATGCTCCACGATGTTGGTGGAGTGGGTAACCACCCCCGGAATTATGTATTGGCCAGGTTGCAGCTTGACCGCTTTCCACACCTGCCATTCATGCTCGTGACGAGGATTGGCGGCCTCGAAGCTGAAGCCGCCGACCCTGACCTTGAGCACCAGATCTATAATCTCCTTGAGCGGAATATCGAACATGTGGGGTCCGTTCCAGCTTCCCCAACAGATGTGGTAGCGAGTGCGCTCCAGCGGCAACCCCTCCAGTGCGCGATTGAGCGCCGCGATGCGCATCTCGGCCCATTGGCGGTACTGGGCCAGGGTCATGGGGGGCACCAGCTTTTCGTACATGAAGGGCAAAAAGGCGTCATCTACTTGCAAATAAAGGCCGGCCTCGATGATCGCGCGATACTCCTGGCGCAAGGCTTCGGCTAGGGCAAACAGAAAGCTTTCTTCATCGCGATAGTATTCGACCTTGGCGTTGGGCATCGCACTGGCGGGCGCCACTACCGGCAGAAAACCGCGCGCATCAATTCCGCCCAGGCCAGCCTTAAGATTGGCGATATCACGCTGCAGCTCGGCCTGTCCTCGATAACTGAGCGGGCCGGTGACCACCGGTCGCACCGCGATCATGGTGTTGCGCAGCACTCGGCCGTCATATTCGTGGTAGAATTCGGGAAATGCTGCGCGGTCGCGTCCACCGATCACCGCGGCGGCTGGATCGCCCATCTCCTCGGGCGTGAGCGCACGCATTTCCAGACCGCCGAGCCGATGGTGCACATAAAAGGCCCAGTTGACCGTCTTGCCGTACTCACCGTCGCTGACGATCTCGACGCCCGCCTCGGCCTGCAGCCGAACCGCCTCGGCGATCGAGCTGCGCAAACACTCTTGATAGGCCGCCTCGTCATAAGCCTCGCCGCGGTCGATTTTCTCCAGGAACTCGATCAGCGCCGGGGGGCGGACCAGACTGCCGACGTGGGTGACGGTAATGTGCTGTAAGCTTTTTGCCATTGACCGCTCTGCTCTCCGTAAAGATCAATTTTGGCGAGGCTACAGCGCGGCCTGGCGATGCGGCCGCGCGACTTCCACGCAGGCGCCGGGCTGCGGCAGCACCTTACCTGGATTGGAGCGCTGCTGAGGATCGAACACCGCGCGCAACTCGGCCATCACGCGCAAGTCGTCGGGGCCGAACAAAAGCGGCATCTCGGCCAGCTTTTCCACTCCAATGCCGTGCTCGCCGGTCAAACTCCCGCCCATCGCCACGCAAGTCGCCAGGATTTCGCGCCCGGCTTCAATCACGGCGCGTACCTGCTCGGGCACGCGCTCGTCGTAAAAGAGGATCGGATGGAGGTTGCCGTCACCGGCATGAAAGACGTTGCCGATCTTGATCTGATAGCGCCGCGCGATCGCTGCGATCGCGCGCAGCGTCTCGGGCAGGCGGGTACGCGGTACCACCCCGTCCTGAGTCACGAAGTTGGGCGTCAGCCGGCCCACCGCGCCAAAAGCGCGCTTGCGCGCCTTCCACAGCAATTGCCGCTCGGCCTCGTCACGCGCCACCCGCACTTGCTCCGCGCCGTGGGCGCGCACCAACTCCACGGCCTGCCGCACGTATTCATCCAGGCCGGCGGCGAGGCCATCGAGTTCGACGATCAAGGCCGCCTGGACGTGGGACGGAAAGCCTATGTGAAAAGCCATCTCGACCGCATCCATGATCAGGCGATCCATCATCTCGACCGCGCCCGGCACCATCCCGGCCGCGATGATCGCGGAGACCGCGCTCGTGGCGGCGTCGACCGTGGGAAACAGCGCCAGCAAAGTGCGATACTGCTCGGGCGTGCGCACGATTTTCAGGGTGGCGCGAGTCACAATGCCAGCGGTGCCCTCGGCTCCGACCACCGCACCGGTCAAATCGTAGCCCAGCCGCTCCTCGCTGGGGCCGCCCAGCTCGACGATCTCGCCGTCGGGCAGCACCAGCTCCAGGCCTAAGACATGATTGGTGGTAACGCCGTATTTAAGCGTATGCGGTCCACCCGAATTTTCAGCAATATTACCGCCAATCGTACAAGCCGCCTGAGAAGAAGGGTCTGGCGCATAGAAGTAGCCTGCTTTTGCAATGGCCGTACTGACCTGCAGATTGACCACCCCGGGCTCAACTTCAACTCGGCGGTTGGCCAGATCGATGGCCAGGATGCGGTTCATCCGCGCGGTGCCGATCATCACCGGAGCCAGCCAGGGCAGACAGCCGCCCGACAGCCCGGTGCCAGCACCGCGAGGCACATAGGCCACGCCCTGGCGCCACAGCGCCTTGAGGATAGCGCTGACTTCGGCGGTGGTCCGCGGCAGCAACACGAGCGCGGGCGCGGCTTTCTCGATGGTCCAGCCGTCGCATTCGTAAACCTTGAGCTCGCCGGGATCGTCAAAAAAGCCGGCCGCGCCGACAATCGCGCGCAGTTCGGCGCGCAACTGCGCGCTCAACGCAGCGTCGGTGGAAGCCATCTTTTCCTGATGCATCGCCATTGCACTTAGGCTACCATCGGGCCGATCCAAATCGTTACACGGTTAACCTTTTAGATCAGGAGCCGCAAGAGCGAGCCGCAAACCGGCGCGAGGTGAATTTATGCCAACGCAGCAATTTCCCGAACTGAAGCCCAGCGCGCGCATCCTGCTCGGCCCCGGCCCCTCCAATGTTAATCCGCGCGTGCTGCGCGCGATGAGCGCGCCCATGATAGGCCATCTCGATCCCGAGTTCATCGCCTTGATGGAAGACACCAAGAAGCTGCTGCGCATGGTCTTTCGCACTGCCAACCCCATGACCCTGCCGCTCTCGGGCACCGGCTCCTCCGGGATGGAAGCGGCGATGGCCAATCTTATCGAGCCCGGCGACGAAGTCGTAGTCGGGGTCAACGGGGTGTTTGGCGGGCGGATGGTTGATTGCGCCCAACGCCTGGGGGCCAAGGTGCACCAAGCGCGGGCCGAATGGGGTCAGATCCTCACCACCGAGGCGATCGAAACGGCGCTGGCGGCCTGCGCCAAGCCCAAGCTGGTAGCCCTGGTCCACGCGGAGACCTCCACCGGGGCATGGCAGCCAATCGAAGAGATCTCGCGCCTGACGCATCGGCGCGGTGCCCTGCTGATGCTCGACGCGGTTACCTCGCTGGGTTGCATTCCAGTCAACGTGGACGAATGGCAGGTCGATATCTGCTTTAGCTGCACGCAAAAGGGGCTCAGCGCGCCACCGGGGCTGGCGCCTCTGACCGTGGGCGAGCGGGCGCTGGCCGTCATCGCGGAACGCAAGAGCAAATGCGCCTCCTGGTACCTGGATCTGGCGATGATCGCGCAATATTGGGGCCAGGAGCGAGTTTACCATCATACCGCTCCCATCAGCATGAATTACGCGCTGTATGAAGCGCTGCGAGTCGTGGCCGAAGAAGGCTTGGAGGCGCGCTTTAAGCGTCATGCCTTGCACGCCGCCGCCCTGCACGCGGGAGTGCGCGCGATGGGCTTGGAGCTGGCCGCCCAGGAGGGACATCGCCTGCCCCAATTAACCACCGTCAAGATCCCGGCGGGAGTTGACGAAGCCCGCGTGCGCGCAACGCTGCTGGCCGATTACAACATGGAGATCGGCGCCGGTCTGGGACCGTTGCGCGGCAAAATTTGGCGGATCGGCTTGATGGGCGAATCGGCCCAACGCAACCACGTAGTGGTTCTGCTCAGCGCGCTGGAGGCGCAATTGGCCGCGATGGGCGCTGAGGTAGCGCGCGGGCGCGCCCTGGCCGCCGCGGAAAAGGTTTACGCTCAGGGCTGAAACCCGTCCGCTCTTGACCCCTACCAGTAGCGCACCCGACCGACATCAACATGGACGAAGTCGGAAGCGGGATAGTATCCCACCCCGCCCAGCTTCAGGCTGGTGGCGGCGCGCCTGAGCTCGCTCAGCCCGCGACCCGGCACTCGGATGTCGATCGCTTGCCCTACCATGTGCAGACTGTGCACGGCTACCCCTTCGCTGCGCGCCGCCAGCATCGCATTGGTGGCCGGAGAGCGATAGCCCGAAATCACGGCGAAGGGTTGGCGGGTATCCAGACGCCGATTAAGCCCGTACAGCAGGTCGAGCAGGCGCGGATCGATAGGCTTGACCTGATTGGCCCGGAAGTCGCGCAAAATGTAGTTGATTTCTGCCAGCGCGGCTTTGATATAGCCGCCACGCTCGCAGTACACGGCGCTAAGGCGCTCGCCGGTATGCAGGTTGTAAAAGCGCAGCTCGCGGGTGCGCGGCAACGCGACCTGCAACGCCGCCAGCGCTCGTCCTTGCGGCATCAACGCCCATCCTGCCAGCGTACCCCCGATCGCCAGCAGCCGGCGGCGTGAGAGCTCGCTCGCCAGCGCGGTCCGCTTTCCTTCGTTGTGTCCGCTATCTGCTTCCATCGCCTACCCCCTCCGCATGCCTGCTGGGCTAACACCCCGCTTGGCCACCACTATTTTGCTGGCAAGCGCGGCCTGCGCAAGAGGCTGGCCGCAGGCGGCTGTCAGATATCGGCGACTGGGGAATTTCAACTCGGCGCCACCAACGATAGGCGGATTGAAAGTGCGCGCACTTGTGTTAGCCTCGCTACGCGGCCAAATTGCATCATATTTTAGCCCCCGGCGAGGCTTTTATGGCGGAGAGCGTACTGGCGGAAGAGCAGATCGTATGGCGCGATTTGGATGGCGAAGTAGTGATTCTCAACCTTGAGAGCGGGATCTATTTCGGCTTGGAAGGAAGCGGCAACGATATCTGGCGGCTGTTGGCGCAAGGCTGCTCGCGAACCCAGATCGTCGAACAACTGAGCGCGGATTACGAGGTCAGCCCGGAGCAGGCTCGGACCGACCTTGATCGCTTCCTGGCCGAGCTGTCGGCCAAGGGACTGGTCATTGCTGCACCGGTTACCTCCGACGATTAATCGGGAGGACAGAGGCGTGGCCACGATTCCCGCGCCTCCGCTCCGCGCCCGCGCCGTGCTCGCACAGGCACTGCGGCTTGACCGCGCCGATCTGCGCCGGCGCGCGGAGCAAGCTCGAAGCCCGCGCTTTTGGCGCTCGCTCTGCCCTTTCCTGTCGGTCAACGCCGATCCGAAAGCCCTCATCGAGACGGGCGGCTATTCCACCGCTTATCGCACTCGTCTACTGCGTCAATTCAATGCTCAAGGCCACTTCGTAGCCCGCCCGCTGCTGGCGAGCCAGGCTCTGGCCGCGATGCGCCGCGGCGTGGAGACGCTCAAGGCCGCCGAATGGCCACCGGTCTTCGCCTTCATGTACGACGAGTTCTGGGGCTTTTGGCAACTACCCTCGTTACGCGCCTTATTGGAGGAAAATTTGGGGCCCGGCTACCGGATGCATCCACATGTGTGGTGCTACTACGTCCATCCCAGACGCGGGGCCAAGGGCTGGCCGCCGCATGCCGACCGATATGGCGGGGTGGGAATGACGCTATGGGTGGCGCTAAACCCTGCCACCCTCGACAACGGATGCATCTACTTGGTGCCCAAGGATTTGCTTCCCAGCGATCTGGATATGAAGGGACTGTTCGATGCCGCCCAGCTTCCCGCGGTCGCGGCGCTCCATCTAATGCAGGCCGCACGTCCCCTGCCCGCGTGCGCCGGCGCAATTTTGGGCTGGGACTTCGGGGTTCTGCACTGGGGTGCGGCCAGCCACGGCGCGCGCGCCCCTCGTATCAGCTTTTCCGCCGAATTCGTCGGCCCCAAGGCCGCGCCGAGCGACTTCAGTATCCCGCTTCTCGAGCTCACCTATCGACTCCCTGATTTTCGCACTCGCCTGGCGATCGTCGCTCACAACCTGACTTACTTCGCGGCCAATGACCCTTGGACCTCGCCATACGCCGAGCTGGGCGGTTACCTGCAAGGGCAGCTTTCGAGCGGCTGAGCGTTGAGGGCGGATCGACGATCCCTGTCGGTTGTCTCCGCCAGCAACGTTGGACCTCTCACGTTTCAAGCTTGGCAGTAGCGGTCGTTTACCTCCAGCAACTTCATGACAAACCAAACCCCTCAGCGCTTCGTTGTTGGGAGAACTGCCGCTAGGTGCGGCGAAATACTGGGCCGCCGGAAGCAAGCCTCAGCGGGGGAATCCGCATCCCGGAGAAATTGCCTGCCGGCTACACGTCACCGGCTGGTCTCCGGCACAGACTCATGAAAGGAGGACTTGACCACTAGGGAAAGCAAGGCTCATGCCCGCGACCGGAGGGCTGGAGTGCCCGCCGCCAGCCCCTCATCGCCGAGCCCTCACGCAGGAACTGACGACTTACTATTGTGCACCGCAACTGGTACTGCTCGCACCGGCCCTTCGTGATCGGCGGCGGAAAGAGGCAGTACGGCCGCCCAGCCAAAGCCGTGCAGTCAGAGCACTCAGCTGTTACGCGCCTGCATACTGGGAGGGGTTGTAAGACAAGAAGGAGCCCGGCGCGCCGCGCCGGGCTCCTTTCGTGCTTTTGTGCGGCTAATCCTGCACGAAGGTGACGATCCCGCTGGGCAGCGGGTTAGACACCGAGTTAGGTCCGTTGCGATTTGCGGGATTGAGCAAATTCATTAGATCGATGACCGCCACGAAAGTCCGGCTGTTGTTGAAAATCACGCCCATCGGCCGGTTGGTGTTAGGGCTAATGTAGGTAGTCAGACCGTTGGGCTGCTTGGGCATCGTCCAGGCCGCTCCGCTCGGATCGTTCGGCATCGAGGCCACCACATAATCGGTCACCGCGGGGGTGCCGGTGCCCGAGCTGGAGGGCAGCACGATAGCGCCGAAGCCGCTGTTGCCCGATTGATCGTCGAGCAGCGCCAGATGCATCCCCGACACCACGCTGATACCGGTTATCCCGTTACCGAAGTTGGGATAAAGCGCCGACAGAGTCTGGATCTGCTTGCCGTTGGTATTCCAACTCCCGGTAGCCGAGCCGCCGCTGGCTGCGGTAAAGGTTGCCTGGGAAAGATCGAACAGCGCCAAGTCCACGATCGGTCCGCTTGTCGCGCTGTTACAAGCGGTAGGCTTGCGAAGGGTGACGACCGCGATCTGGGTCTGGGTATCGATCGCACCAGAATCCGGCAGGATATCGGCCGGCGTGGTCGCGTTGCAATTGCGGCCGTTGTTGTTGAAGAAGGTCTGATCGTTGGCCAGATCGTACACCGTGCCAGTGCCCGCGCTGCCATTGAGCTTGATGATCTGGAAATGGGGCGGCGTGCTGGCGAAGGCGGGCACGGAGTTCGGATTAACCGCGTAGTTGGGTGAAAGAATCCAGTGATTGACCGGATCGTAGCCGAAGTTGACGCTGACCGGCTCACCGTTGGTGAGAATCCAGGGTGATGTGGTCATGGTCGCCAGATTGTAGATCGCAAACCCGCCGGTGTTCGGATTGGCGCTAGGCGTGCCGGCCCCATTGCCTCCCGAGATGATGCCGATTCCAAGTCCCGGATCGATCATCGCACCGCATTCCACGCAATCGCCAGCGCTGTAATTGTTGCCAATTGCCTGGTTGTTGGGATTGTTGAGGGCTACCCCCGCGGTCGCCGCTCCGGGTGTGATTAAATAGATACCGTCGCTGCCTTGCTCCGAGCAGATAACGCTATTGTTTCCGCCCGCGCAGGAATTGGCCCGCCCCGAACTGCCCCCGGTAGTGGTGCTGATTGTCATCGGCGGGGGATTGTTGGCGCTGTTGATGCCGTTTGAGGTTTCCACCGTAACTGCTCTTACATTGGGCGTGGTAAGATCATCGCTACCCAGCGGAACATAGACGGTGACGGTCTTGCCTGAGATCAACACTCCCGGTGCGTTGGCCGAGGTCGATACTGAGGACGTCGCCACGCCGCTTGGGGTCGCGCTGGGCGTGACCGTGGCACGTGGCGATCCGGTGGGGCTGGGCGAAGCGATCGGCGAGCCTGAGGGCGTGGGCGAGGCACTGGGCGAGGGACTCATCTGATTGGAGGTGCTGCTCCCGGAGCTTCCACCACCGCTGCAAGCAGCTAGAAATACCATTAGACTCGCCAAGACCAGGACCAATCGATTTAATCGCATCTCTTCTCCTCCCAAAACGTGGAGACCGCTCCCGGCGAAGGCCAGGGTTGGTTGAAGGCTAAGGGAGGATCCTTCTCAGCGGCGGTAGTATTTCTACTTGCCTCATTGACCAAGCTGTGCGCCGGTAGAGGCCGACGGGCTGGTGTGTTGCGGGGTATTGACGGGACTCGGCACCGATCGCTCTGGCGAGCAACCCCAGCGTTCTCGTGCTGATCCGAGCGTTGCCTAGGAATGTTAATGCGCACAGCGCCTGGCGCTATGGCCGGGCTTAACTCACCTAGGAGGCTCTTAGCCGTTTGTCCATTTATCCCTGGCGTCACGCGGAGCGCATGTCTTGCCATGCCTTAGCAGCCCTTGCCCCGCCTGACTTCGGCTTGGCATGCCAGGCGGGCCAATGCAAAAAAATCATCTATGGGCGCAGCCTCGCCACACCCCGCGGTAGGATTGGCAAAGAGTAAAAATTGGGCGCTAGCGTGATCGGCGGCGCCATATCCGGCGCGGAGGCGAAAGCGCACGCCAGGAGTGCGGCTCTCGTCCCCATTGAGATCAGAACCGCTCTTGTTCCGCCCGCGGCTGCTGCGCTGCCGGTCGATCGAGCGATGAAGCCAAGCGTCCGCCTGCTAACCAGAGCCCCCGGCGCGCCGGGCCTGCGTGTGGCGCGGCTGGCGGCGCTGCTCAGGCCGCGGCTGGCGCGAGGTAAGAAAGCGCTTGACGCAGCGGGGTGAGCCGCACCCCCAGCGCAGCTACCAGGGGCTGCGTGTCACACAAATGGTCGGCGGTTAGGAAGGTCACCGCGTCGGCCGACAAGACCGGTCGCGGTAGCTTTTCGACCACCCGCCCCACCATCCGCAACAGCCCCTCGGGCACGTGAAACAGCGGGCGATGGTGGCCGGTGATATCCATTAGTAGTCGCATGAAGTCATCGAAGCTCATCGGCTGCGGTCCGCCGATTTCGAAGCATCGGTTGCGCGCCGCGGGGTTGGTCAAGGCCAGCGCCACGGCCGCCGCCACATCCTCGATCCAGACTGGCTGCACCCGCTGCAAGCCGGTGCCGGGAACCGCAAAGATTGGTGAATAGCGCAAAGCCTTGGCAAATAGATTGACGGTGCGATCCTCGCGTCCGAAGACCAACGATGGGCGAAAAATCGTGAACTCCAGGCCCGACTGGCCGATCGCGCGCTCGGCTTGTCCCTTGGCCCGGAAGCCGGGGTGGCTGCTGAGCGGGTCGGCGCTGGCACCGCTGATATAGATGAATCGACCAGTGCCGGCGGCCTTTGCACTCTCCAACAAGGCCAAAGTCCCTCCGTAATCGATTCGCTCGAAGGTCAGGCCGCGCGCTGCATCTTCCACCGGATAGCCGTCGAACTGGACCGCATTGATGACACAATCGACCCCCGCCATCGCAGCCGGTAGCGATTGCGGCTGAGTGACTTCGCCGGCAACGAACTCGATTGGGCTGTCGGGCAGGAGTTGGCGAGCTCTAGCTGGATTACGGCTCATTATGCGCACCCTCGGCTCGGCCAGCGCGGCCAGACGGCGCGCGATCGCGCGGCCGATAAAGCCGCTGCCACCGGCAATCAAGACCAGCTTGGCGTTCGCCATCGGAACCCTCCCTTCACGTGCTGATCAGAACTGCGCGGCCGCCCTCGGTTCGCGCCGAACGAACCGGCGTGGCTTGATGCTTAATGCGCTCGGTGCAGACGCGAGCGGCGCGGGCGGGTGGCCTTGGGCGTCACCGGCGCGGGAAATTGGCCGGTGAGATGGAAGCAGGAGACTTCGGGCCGGCAATTAATCCGCACTCGCAACCAAAAGGTGCCCAAGCCGCGGTTGGTATAGATATAGAAATCGCCGTAGCGGTTAAGCCCCGCATAGAAGCGCTTGCCTAAGCGCAAAATCGAGCGCAGCGGGCTGCCGTAATATGGTAGTCGCACGACTCCACCGTGGGTGTGCCCGCACAGCATCACGCCCGGGTGTAAGTGGCGCGTGTAGAGGGCCGTATCGGGATTGTGCGCCAGGACCAGGGTGCAGTCGCTGGGCGCTACCTCGCGAAAGGCACGCGCCGGGTCGGCATGACGGGTCCACAGGTCGTCGATACCTACCACGGTCAATGCGCTACCCTCGATCTCGAGCCGCCGGCTGCTGTTGCGCAGGACCTCAATGCCGGCCCCTGCCATCGCGCTGGCAATCGGCTCGAAGGAGGCCCAATGGTCGTGGTTGCCGGCGATGGCGAAGATTCCCACCAATGGCCGCAGCTTGCGCAATTCGCGGGCAAACCCGCCCAGGTAACGACGCATCGTCTCACGACCGGAGAAATAATCGCCGGTCAGAAAGACCAGCGCGGGTTTTTGACAGTTGATTAGCTCCACCGCGCGGCCCAGACGCTGCAGATCCTCATCGCGATCGACGTGGAAATCGCTGATCTGACAGGCGCTCAACCCCTCCAGCGCACTCGGCAGACCACGCACCGGCAGCGCCAAGCGCCGCAAGTCTATCTCATCTATCGCCCGTCGCCACAGTCCATGCAGCGGTCGCAGCGGTAATGGGGGCTTGTTGCGCCGCGGCCGAGCGCCGGGCGAATCGGAAGCTATTTCGATCCTGATGCCAGCTGTACCCATTCTGGCGCTTGTAATGGCCGCGGAGCTTTGGGGCCCTCTCCTAGCGCAATTGCTGTAGTCTAGCGCGTGCAGCGAATAAAAACTATTCGTCGTGTCCCTAGGGTAGCATCGCCGGCACACGCGTGCGATGGCCTCCCGATATTCGTTCGCGCCAAAGGGCAAATCCCCAGCGACCATGCGATGCTGGGTTTGAAGGCAATCGATGCGCGTTGCTTAAAGCAGCGCGGCACGCATAAAAGATGGCTTCCTTCCTTGATTTTCCTCCTGACCCGCACCTATTGAGCCAAGGGCAGCACCGCCACCGCGCCGCTGGCCGGATTGCGTCCGACGTAAACCCGGGTGCCGTACGCCAATTCGAGGTTGGCTGCGGTCAGGATCTGTTCGGGCTGGCCACTGCCCACCGCACGCCCATCCTTGAGCAGCAGCACGCGGTCGGCGTACAGCGCGGCGGCGTTCAGATCGTGCAGGCTGGCGATCACGGCCATTTGGCGCTCTCGGCGCAGCCGGGCGAGCACAGCAAAGATCTCGCCAACGTGCTTCAAATCGAGAAAGGCGGTGGGCTCGTCGAGTAGCGCCAGCGCCGGCTCCTGGGCCAGCACGCGGGCCAGGAAGGCCCGGCGCCGCTCGCCCCCCGATAGTTCGCTTATCGGCCGCGCCGCCAACTCCGTCAGCCCCAGCAGCGCCAGCGCTTGATTGGCGAGAGCCACGTCCTGGCTGCCCTCCAGCCGCCAAGAAGCCAGATGGGGCGCACGCCCCATCAGCACCAGCTCGACCACATTGAAAGCGAATGAGATAGGTGTTTCCTGCCCGAGCACTGCCAGTTGGCGTGCAAGCTGCCGGCGTGAATAGGCCGCCAGCGGCCTCCCGTCGAAGCGGACTTCGCCCGCGCCCGGCGCGATCGCGCCGCTTAAAACCTTGAGCAGAGTGGATTTGCCCGCTCCGTTAGGCCCTAGGATCGCCACCAACTCGCCTGGCCATACCTCCAGGGAAACGCCATGCAAGACCAGCTGGTCGCGATAGCCAGCCTCTACCCCCTGTGCGCTCAGGATGGGCACGCTCACAGGGCCACATCCCGCGCGCCGTCACGGCGCAGCAGATAGATGAAAAACGGCGCTCCGCACAGCGCGGTAATTACTCCCACCGGCAACTCGGCAGGCGCGATCGCCAGCCGCGCGATCAAGTCCGCCACAACCAGGAAACCAGCTCCCGACAACATCGCAGCCGGCAAAAGCAGGCGATGGTCGGGGCCCCAGCGCAAGCGGATCAGGTGCGGCACGATTAGGCCCACAAAACCGATCATGCCGCTGACCGAGACCGCCGCACCAATCATCACAGAAGTGGCCACAAAAATACCGCGGCGCAATCCTTCGACGTCAACCCCGAGATCGCGCGCCGAGTCTTCGCTGAGCGCCAGCAGGTTCAGATCACGGGCATGCCAGTAAAGCCAAGCTGACCCGGCCGCAGCTGGCATCGCGACCAGACCGATTTCGGTATAGCTGGGCGCCTCCAGGCTTCCCACCAGCCAGGCCATAATGCCGCGGGTCTGGTAGAGGTCGACCAGGTTGTTGATCAACAGAATCAGGGCTGACCAGAATGTGTTGAAGATCACTCCCACCAACAGCAGGCTCAAGGGATCCAAGCGCCCGCGCACCTGTCCCAGCCGATACACGAGCAAGGTTGAGAGCAGGGCCAGGACGAAGCCGGCGCCGGGTGCCAGGGCCTCACTTATTCCCAGCCGATAGCTGAACACCAGAGGCAGGATCGCGCCGAAAGCGGCCGCGGCAGAGATTCCCAAGGTTCCCCCTTCCGCCAGCGGGTTGCGCACCAGAGCTTGCAAAGCGGCACCGGCGGTAGCCAATACCGCACCCACCAGAGCGCCCATTAGCACTCGCGGCAGACGCGCTGCCATCAGGATGGCATGATCGGGGCTGGCGGGGTCGCGCAGCGCACGCAGCAGGTCGATTCGCACTGCGCCATGCGCGATCGCCACAAGCAGCACGGCCAGCAGTACAACTGCCAGCGCGCCCAGGACCCTCACCATGCGGGCTGCAGTCAAGTAGGCCTCGCGGTGGGAGCTGAGAGCGCCCGAGATAGCCATCAGCGCGCTCCGTGGTAGGCGGGCGCGAAGGCCTCTGGATGAATCAGCGCGGCGATAATCGCCAGGCTCTGGCCAATGCGGGGCCCGGGATGGAGCACCGGACTCAGCGGATAGCCCACCACTTTCGGACCGAAGCGACCAGCTTGGTAGCGCAGCCAGAAGGAATCGAGCGCGGCCGTGTCGCCCCTACGGCCATCCAAAATCACTGCCGGCGCCTGCGCTATTACATATTCCAAGCTCAGCCGGGGCCATGCTTGCCCCAGGCCGGCGGCGATGTTGATGCTGTCGGCCAGCTCAAGCAACTGGCCCAGATAGCCGCCACCGACCGCGATCAACGGCGCGTGCCCGACTACCATCAGAACTCGCGGCGCGGATCGGCCACGCAGGCGCGCTTGCACAGTCGCTATCTGCTCACGGATCGCCGCCACGACCGCCGCGGCCCGTTCGCGATGGCCGGTGCGGGCGCCGATCTCGATGATCGCCTGCTCAATTGCCGCAATCGAATCGTCGCGAGTCAGCATTAGGCTGAATCCCATCGCGGCCAGGCCGCGCACCGCCCGTTCGTTGGCGGCCGAGGCCAAGCCCACGATCAAGGTCGGACGCAGACCCGCGATCGCCTCGATATTGGGCTCCAGGAATGAACCCACGCGCGGTAGCTTTCGTACCTGTGGCGGGTAATCGCAATAGTTGGAAACTGCGACCACTTCAGGCCCGGCACCTACCGCGAAAAGAATTTCGGTGGTCGAAGGCGCCAGCGACACGATCCGTGGGGCCGCGGCGCCCCATGCCGCCGCACTCGAGGTCACGCAGAGTATAACCGCGACCAACGGCCCCAAGCGGCCGTGGTGACAAGAGCAGGCGCAAGCGATCAAACGGGCCTCGTTAAGAACGACCCAGACGCGCGCTTAGGGCCGCTTCCAAAGCGGGAAGGATGGCGGCCCAATCGCTGACCAAGCCGATTTCGGCGCGCTCGAAAATCGGCGCGTTGCGGTCTTTATTAATTGCGACCGTGGCGTGGATACGCTTGAGTCCGATGGTATGGTTGGGAACGCCGCGAACGCCGACCGCCAAGTAAAGCAGCGGCTCAATCGCTTTGCCGGTCAGCCCGACCTGGATTTGTCGGGGTGCCCAGCCCAAATCGGTAACCCGACGAGTCGCGCACAAGGCGGCGTTGATCGCACGGGCAAACTCTTTGACCCGCGCCACGCCCGGAGGGCCGCCGACACCGACGCCGATACCAACCACAATCTCTGCACCCTCTAACGGCTTGATCATCGGATCCAGCAGGGGCTTGCGCGCCAGCAGCGTGGTTCGCGGCGCGGGTAATGAAGGCCGGAGGGTCTCCAATTCGATCGGACCGCGCCCAGGCCGAGGATCGGCCAGCGGCAAGACCCCCGAGCGCACGGTGGCCATCTGGGGAAAAGTGCGCGAAATAATCGGCGCGATGACGTGCCCGCCGAAAGCGGGTTTGTAGGCCACCATCCGCCCTTCGCCATCCAAGGCCAAGCGAATTGCGTCACCGGTCAGACCCAGGCCCAGGCGAGCCGCCAGCCGAGGGCCCCAATCGCGTCCCAGCTCGCTGGCGTTAACCAGCAGGGCAAAGGGCCGTGCCTCGACCACCAGCGGCGCCAGCGCCTCCACGATAGACTCGGGGCGGCCGTCAGTGAGGGTCGGATGATCAAACAAAATGGCGCGGTCGGCGCCGTAGCTGGCAAGAATCGGGCGCAAGTCTGGGCCGCTGAGCCCCACCGCGACCAGGGCCGAGCCCAGCTTGCCGGCCAATTCGTCGCCAGCCGACAGCAATTCCAGGCTACCGCGGCTAACCTGATCTCCCGCAGTTTCGTAAACCACCCAAACCTCGCGCCCAGCCTTCGATGGGCGCAGCTGGGCGGGAATCGGGCGGCCGGGTGGGCGCGCTGCTTTCAACACACCCATCCGATCGAGTTCGGCGACGACCTCGTCGGCGGCCCGTTGCGGATCGCCGGTATCGATGAATTTGCAGGCGACCTTGCGCGGCTCCTCGACCATCACGTCCTGAACCCAGGTTGGGGAGCCCTTGGCGCCCAGCAGGGCGGGATCGCAATGCAAGTCCGCCGCGCGCACCAGCGCGATCGGCGCCAGCTTAGCTGCCTCCATCGCCGCCGGCGTCACCCGCGGCGGCCGTGCCTTGCGCTCGGCGCAGGTCAGTAGCGCGGGCAGGCGGCATTGCACTTCTTCATGCCCGTCATCGCTCTCGCGCACGACGCGGACGACCTCGCCCTCGAGCGTAAGCTCGATCACATTGGTGATCTGGGCAATCCCCAGCAGCTCGGCGACCTCGGGACCAACCTGTCCGGTTTCGGAATCCAGCGAATAACGGCCCATCAGAATCAGATCGAACGCGCGCGGCCCCAGCCAAGCCGCCAGCGCGCGCGCGGTAGCCAGCGTATCGGCGCCGGCAAAGGCGCGATCCTCCAGATGGACCGCTTCTTCCATCCCCATCGCGAGCGCCTGAATAAGTACCTCGCGGGCCTGCGGCGGGCCCATCGTGAGGACCGTGGTTTGAGCGCCCAACTTTTGGCGAAACTCGGCAGCGTAGGCCACCGCGTTGAGATCCAACGCGTTCATTACGTTGGGCCCGTCGCGTTTGATGGTCTTGGTTACCGGATCGAAGTTGACATCTTCGATTAGCGGGATCTGCTTGACGCAGGCTGCGATCTTAAGCGCCATGGATTGAATGAACCACTCGGCGGCTATGAAAACATGGCCGCCCGCGCGCGGTCAATCCATCCACCGCGCGGCTGGCCGCGTCAAGGTCGGCCTTTTAACTCACCGGGCACGCTAGTTGCCAAAAGCGCGCAACCGGCATACCGTGCGCCCACTCATTTCACTCCGCGTCAGGAGGGCTTACCCAAACGATGGGGGGTGTGCGGATGGGAGTGGTCGAAGCGTTCGTAATGCTGGCGCAAAAGATCCATTCCGTAGTCGTTGCCGTTGGGAGTTCGCACCACGGTATGGATGTGGTTGCGATTGTGCTCATCGTTGTTCAGCGCAACTCCCGGCTGATGGTCGAACTCGATCAAGATGACCGGGCTGTGGACGCGATAGTAGAACACGCCTTCAGGCGCGCATTCGCCCATCCAGGCAAAATAGGTACTCGGCAAATGGGCTTTGATCTCCTCCAGCTTAAGCGCGGCGTGTCCAGAGTGCATCCGGCCCACGTAAGTCCCCACCAGTCCCAATAGCAGATCCTGTTGGGCCGGGCCGAGATCTGGATAAGCGATACCCTCGTAGTTGAGGCGCAGATTGTCGCGAAAGGCGGCAGCAAAGAGTTCCTCGGGTAGTGTTCGCGCCAAGGTGGCGCGCGCGCGCTGCGCCGGACTGAGCGCATTCATGACCGCGAAGCCCCTTTCCTCCTCTTCGGCTAGCACGCGAACGCCGGCGTATTTGCCTGAATGCGCCACTACCGGTTCAGAACCTAAGAAGGTGGGCGTCATCACGATCTGCTCGCCAATCACTAGGCAATTGATGACCAGGTGATGGCCGTCAAGCTGCCAGCCCCACGGTTGGGTGGCCGAGGGATTACCGAACAAGCTCATCCAGTAATACCATTCGCCGTAATTGTCGTCGCGGCCGGTAATTTCACGAATGTGCTCGTTAAGCTTCATCACTGCGCGCGCCGATTCAAATCCCGCTGCGCTCATGCCAGCACGCACCAACTTCAGAGCCGCGCCTTTTTGCCGATCGTCGACATCGTCCAGGCATACGCCATGTCGCATCATGTAAACGTGCACATTGCTCCAGGCGCGCCATTGCACCGAGTCCAGCGGAAAACAGGCCGCCGCGCGCTGGCTGGGAGAAAGCGTCGCGAGCCAAGCTTGCGCCGCCTCGACCAGCGGGGCGGGCGAAATGCCGGTGGAGCGCAACGGAAATAATCCGTGAGAGGGGCTGCCGTCGCTGCTGATTCCAACAAAGGGTTCCGCCAGACTTGCGTGGGCTCGTTCGATACTGCGGCGCAATCGTTCCGGATGCGGGAAGTTAGAGTGCTTGGCCGGCAGATTGGGGCGATTTGTTCGTGGCTCCAGCGTTTCCATCGCGATCTCCTTGCGAAGCCAAGTTAAATCGTAAACCGATCAGTTCTGGACGAATAATTCCTGCGCCCGGCTGCCCAAGCGCCGCGCGCCGCGAGCGGTCACCACCACGCTATCGCCCCAGCGTCCGTACTCGGTCTTACCGTCCAGGATGGCCGAGGGCTTGAGTGCAAAACAGCACCCTTCCCGGAGTTCCATCGATAGCACCGCGGCCGGCGCGGGCCGGCGCGAGACCAGCAAGGGGCCGTCGTCGCCGGTGCCCCGCCCATGCATCCCCAGCCCGCTTTGCAGCCGGCCGCCAAGCCCGCTGAGCGTCGCCGCCTCGATCAGTTCGCCTATCGTCACCCCTGGCGCCATCTTGGCCAGCACGCGATCGAAAGCCTCGCAGGCAAGCTTCATCCCCTCGCGGAGGGCCGCGGGAGGCTCACCCATGATGAGAGTTTGATCGATCTGGGCGATATAACCACCCCAGCGCCCTTCGACCTCCACCCCGATGACGTCGCCCGGCTGCAGCTGGCGAAAGGTCGGCTGCTCCAGGCGATGATAAGGCGCATCCAACGGTCCACTGATCCATCCGATCATCGGTGGAAAGCTGCCACCGGCCTTGGCGTTGGCATACATCATCTCGGCAAATAACCGGCGCTCGCCTACACCCGCCCGCGCATGCTCGCGCAACGCCGCCAAAGTAACCTCAGCGATCTCTACGCCATGGCGAATAAACTCGACCTCCTCCTCGCTCTTTTGCCAGCGCGCCTCGCCCAAAAGCGGCGTAGCGCTAACGAAGCGAGCCTTTGGGAAGGACTGTTTGAGCAGCTCCAGCGAGCGCCAGTTGACTTCGCCTTCGGTCTCACGGATACGCGCAAGCAGGCTTGAATCCAGCCCGGCCACCCCGATGGTGGCGGACTGGAAGCGGGGATTTTCGTTCAGCCAACCGCAAATTGTCAGGCCGCCGGCACCGCGCGCCGGCACCGCGCGGATGTCTTGTTCGAACCAGTTGGCGCCCGGCCAGATCCCTGCCCACGAATGCCAAGCGGTGACCTGGCCCTCGAGCGGAAAGGCCACCGTCACCTCGTCACTGTTCTCGCCAAGCTGAGTCAGATAACGCGCATCGGCGCTTCCGCGATCGTGACAATTGGTGCACGGAAGGCAGACGATAACGTCAATCCCCTGGCGCGCCATCAGCCCGCGCACCTTGGCCCAACGCCGGTCGCGCTCCTCCAGCGAAAAAACCGCGTTGCTCCATTGCTCCCGCCACGGACTAGACTGAGTCTGCATTGTCATCGGCTTTCCTCCCGCATGACAGAGCGCCGGCGGATGGCGCGGCCTGGCGATTGCCCGTAGGGCTAACCGGCGATTGCCGATTTCCGCTTCCACTTGCTATCTAACCCATTTATCGGGGAAGGAAAACCCGAAACTCGCGTTGGCGATTCGCTTATAGATAGCAAACCCTTGCGCTGAAGAACGGCTTTTCCTACGTATAAGGCTGGGTGGAAGACAATCTTTGACTAAAATTCAACGTCTACAACGCGGGAGCGGACTAAGCATGGGCAGCGGGGAGCATCCAATCGAAGCCTTCAACAGCCGGCGCCGTATGACCGGCCGCGTGCTCGGTATCGGCGGCGCGCTGGCTGCGCTCGCGATCATAGTCTGCATGTGGCCCCGTGCGGGCATCGACCGCGGCCTGACCGCACTGAAACATTCCACGCAGCAGGTTGCGCAAAAACTCGGCCTGACGGCGGCACCGCTCTACGCTGATGAGGGTAACGGCAGCGCGAGCAAGGGAGGCAAGACCTTCGCCGAGATGGCTGATCATATTTTTGGCGGCGACATCACGCCCGAGCGCGCCATTTGCGATCCCTTTCCCGAGTTCAACGGGGTCGCAGTAGACCCGGCCAACAACCTGGCGGTCTTCACCGCGCCCAACGTGAAGCGGCTGGTGCTTTATCACAGCCAAGCTGGGTCGGATTCCTCGCAACCCACCGATTCGCTGGGAATCATCAGCGGCGAAGCCAGCCGCATCTCGGGCGAATCGGGCGTGGCCCTGGATCCCGTCAAGCGCGAGATCTATGCGGTCGATACCGATATCGGCAACACCCTTGTGGCTTTTCCCTACTCGGCGCGCGGCAACGCAGCGGCACGGATTTTGTCGATGCCAGTGGGGGCCTACGGGCTGGCGATAAGCCAGCGCTATCGGCAAATCGCAATTACCAACGAGGACGACGGGGTGATCATGTTCTTCCGCCTGGGCGCCAAGGGGGTGGAGAATCCGTTGCGTGAGTTGCGCGGCGACCACACCGGGTTGGCCGAACCCAAGGGCTTATTCTGGGACGATCAGCATCACGAGCTGATTGTAGAGAACGTGGGCGATATCAACCGCGGCAAATGGGACGCCGATTACAGCGGTGGGGGGCGTTACAACCCACCTTCGATTACGGTGTATTCCGACCAGGCCAAGGACGATAGCGCGCCGCTTCGCAAGATTCAGGGCAACAAGACCCAGCTTAACGACCCCGTTGGATTGGCGGTGGATCTGGCTCACAACGAGATTTACATCGCCAATATCGGCAACAATTCAATTACGGTTTATGCCCGCGATGGTCAAGGCAATGCGGCCCCCGTGCGCGTGATCAAGGGACCTCACACCAATATCCAAAGCCCCATCGGGCTGGCCTACGATGCCATGCACAATGAATTGTGGGTCGCCAATTTCGGCCATACCGCCGAGATTTTCGACCGCACCGCCAACGGCGACGCCACACCCAAGCGGCTGGTGCGCAGCGCCCCGGCCGGTACCCCAACGGTGGGGGTAGTTCTGCCACAGGCGCTAGCCTTCGACAGCAAGCGCAATCAGATCCTTGTTGGTCATTGAATCGGCGCCCCGCGGGTTGCGGGATTTGCCAGGTTGGCAAATGGTGACGCGGCTCCGACCATGATTTTGCAGGGCGAAGCCACCAGACTCACGCGCGAGTCCCACGGAATCGCCTACAGTGCGGCGCGCGACGAGTTTTATGTGGGACAGCCGGTGGCCAGTTCGGTGGTAATCTTCAAGGGCGGCGTGAACGGCGACGCCAAGCCGGCGCGGGTACTGGTAGGTTCCAAGACCCGACTGCATAACCCATGGGGAATCGGGGTTGACGACCGCGACCATGAGATTTCGGTCGCCGATTTTACCAGCAACTCAATTCTGACCTATCGCAGCGATGCCGGTGGCAACGCCAGCCCGATTCGGGTGCTGAGCGGACCCAAAACCAAGCTGTTCAAACCGGTGGGCGTGGTGATCGATCCGAAGCGCAACCTGATGATCGTGACCGCGGACGGAATCTACTTCTATAATCGCACCGCGCAGGGCAACACCCCCCCGCTCGGCATGATAAAAGGCCCACGCACCGGAATCATCAGCACCTGGCACGCGGCGCTGTATAAGGACCTGCTCTTTGTGAGCGTCAGCAACGTCGATTGGCGGCCGGCCTACGACTATGCCGGTTATGGTTGCCGACCGGGGCTGACCAGACCACCGGCCTGGGTGTGGGAGCACACCCCGGGCTTCATCGGGGTGTGGAAGGTGACAGATCGGGGCGACGTGCCGCCACGCGCGGTCATTCGCGGCCAGGAGACCATGCTCCACGATCCGGGCGGAATCACGATTGACCCCAAGGAAGGCGAGGTCATCGTCGGCGATACCTCGCATAACGGCATCTATACCTTTTCGGTGCCGCAATTCTTCGAATTAGCGGGCGGCTCGACTGGCGGCAACGCCGGGATGTAAGCAACCTGCCGCCATCTGGCAACGGTTGGCGGCTTGGTAACTTAGGCGGGGAGGCTGCACTCGATTGCGGCCTCCCGTAGAAGCCCAGGCGTCTGCTTCTTCGCTTCCCTACGCCACCGCGCTGCCAGCCTAATCTCATCGCCCGAGGTATTTGTCCCATGCAAAGCCCGGCGCCAGGCGCGCTCTCCCAGCAGCCGGTGTCACGCCGCCAGATCTGGATAGCGATCTGCGCTTCGGTCTTCGGCTGGTCGTTGGATCTGTTCGACTTCTTCATGATCCTTTACCTGGTGCCGACCATTGGGCCGCTGTTTTTTCCCTCTAGCCGGCCCACACTCTCGCTGGCTGCGGTATACGGCGCCTTCGCGGTCTCGCTCCTGATGCGCCCCGCCGGCGCCGCGCTTTTCGGCACCTATGCGGACCGCCGTGGCCGCAAACGCGCAATGACCGTGGCCGTGATCAGCGTAGGCCTGGTGACCGCGCTGATGGGCGCGCTGCCCACCGTGGCCCAAGCCGGATTATTGGCGTCTGCGTTGTTTGTGCTGTTGCGCCTCATCCAGGGCATCTTCGTGGGCGGCGTGCAGGCTTCGGCCGGCACAATCGGACTGGAAACCGTAACCGCGCGCTGGCGCGGACTGCTCTCCGGCACCATGGTGGTGGCTACCGCAGGCATGGCGGGACTGGTTATTTCGGCGGTTTTCTATGTAACTTCGTCGCTTTACCCCGGTCCTGAGTTTGCGGTTTGGGGATGGCGGGTGATGTTCTTTTGCGGTCTGCTCAGTTCGCTGCTGGGAATTTTTATTTTCCGTACGCTGGAAGAATCGCCCTTGTGGGCGCGCTTGCAAACCCACAAGCAGCCACTGGACCAAGCCCCGCTGCAAGTCCTGTTTTCCGCGCGCTACCGGCGCACCCTGCTGGCCAATCTGGCCGTCGCTTTCGGCGGCGCCGCGCAGTATTACCTGACCTCAGGCTACTTGCCCACCTTCCTGGCGGTAATCAATCACGTGCCCAAGGCTACGATCGCCTCTATCCTGACCTTGACCAACATCTTGCTGATCGGCGCCGGCGCTATCGCAGGCCATCTGAGCGAGCTCACCGGGCGTAAGCGTTTTTTCCTGGGCTGCGGTCTGCTCAACGTGATTGTCTTGCCGATGTTGTATCGCGCCCTGGCTCACGCCGACACTCACCAAATGGGAACAATCGTGCTCTTGACCATCGCCCTGGGAACTCTGGCAAACGTTGCTACCGCGCCGATCCTGATTTTTCTCAACGAGCGCTTTCCCACGGAGATTCGAGCCACCGGGACCGCGGTTTGCTGGACGGTGGGCTTCGCCTTGGGCGGCATGACTCCCACCTTTGCCACCGCCTTGGCGGGCAACCTGACTCGATTGCCCCATCTGCTCCTACTTTTTCTGGGCTTCGCGCTTGCGGTCTTTCTGGTGGGGGCCGCGATCGTGCCCGAGACGCGTGGCCAGCTTCAATAGTAAACTATCCATTAGTCCTGCGCCGCAAAGCGGAGGTCAACTGCGCGGCTTGACGCGCAAGCCCATCGGGCGATAACTGTGCGCATACGGACCGATGACAGGTCCGGCGCTGAGGGCTTGCGTTGCTTTGGCATTCGAGCGCCCCAGGAGGCTCTGCGATGCTGACCCGAGAGGAAAACGAGGCACTGTGCCTGGTGGGACCGGGGAGCCTGATGGGCGAGTTCCTGCGCGAACATTGGCTACCCGCTATTCGCACGCCGATGCTGATGGCTGGCGGTGCGCCGGTGCGAGTGCGCCTAGCGGGCGAGAATTTTGTCGCCTTCCGCGCGACTGACGGACGGGTGGGCTTCTTCGATGAGGGCTGCCCCCATCGCTGCACGTCGCTGGCTTTGGCCCGCAATGAAGACAACGCGCTTACTTGCATTTTTCACGGTTGGAAAATCGACGTCTCGGGCAAAGTAGTCGAAGTGCCATCCGAGCCGCCCGAACGGCGCGCCGAATTCGCCGCCAAGGTGCGGGTGCGCCATTATCCGGTGCGTGAAGCCGGTGGCGCGGTCTGGGTCTACTTGGGCAAACGAGAACAGCCGCCGCGCTTTTACAATTTCGAATTCAACAGCTTGGACGCCGCCCACTGCGCACCCAATCGCGCCGTGCTGCATTGCAATTGGATGCAAGGTTTCGAGGCGGTCCTGGATTCGGCCCACGTCGGCTTTTTGCATCGCGCCTCGCTCCGCACCAACTCCGCCGACGCCCGCTTGGCCACCGTCACCAGTCCGGTGTTCGAACTGAGCTTACGCCCCTATGGGTTTCGCGAGGGCGCGCTGCGCAATCTGCGCGACGGCACGATTTACGCCCGCATCCGCGAGGTGGTACTGCCACTGTTCTCGTTCATCCCGCTCAGCCCCGAGGGGCGCAAGCTTATGATCTGCGCCATTGCGCTGGATGACGAATGGACAGCGCAGTGGTACTTCTGGTACGACCCCGACAAACCCCTGCCCGAGATGGTCGGCAGCATGGGCAACACTTCGGACGACCCCGACAATTTCTGCTCGGATATGGGCAGTATCGAAAACTGCTGGAATCAGGATCGTGACAAGATGCGCGAAGGCCATTGGAGCGGGCTGCGTTGCTTCGATTACGAGGATTTCGTTTGTCAGGAAGCGATGGGACCAATCGTCGATCGCAGCCGCGAATACCTGGGAAGCAGCGATTCCATCGTAATCAAGGTGCGGCGATGGTTGCTGGAAGCCGCGCGCGAGTTTCGCAAAACCGGCAAGGTCGGCTTCGCGCAGGATCTGCCCAGTGCCAACTATGCAAAGATCCGCGCGCTTGCGATCCGATACAAGGCGGAAATCGATTGGCAAACTTTAGACTCCTTCAATCCGCCCGAACCAATCATTGATAACAGCAAGAAGGAATTTATCTAGGTTTTGCGGAAGGCACGGGAGAATCTGATCATGGCTAAAGCGCACGCCCTGATGGAACGCATCGATTTTCTGAGCGACCTGACCCGACTCAAATACCAGGGTTTTTTGCCGCTGCATAACGATCACATCATAGGACTGCGCTATCTCAAGGGCGTCAGGCCACAGGTCCAGGTAATGAGCGCAACCGGCGTGGTCTCCTCCAACCTGGCCTACCCGGGAGAAGCAATGAATGTCATGCCAGCGCTGGTGCCACACACCGTGCGCGGCCTGTACGGCTACTGGCATATCAACGAGGAAGATGAACTGACTATTCCGATACCGCTCAACAACGGCGAGTCGGTGGTCGTATTGCTGGAGGGGATGCCTAAAGCGGGACGTTGGGACCGCTTCGTGCAGTTCTGTCGGACCTGCAACCGCAGAATCCATGAACACGGAGTCAAAACCGGCGAAGTTGGAATTGCCGGCTTCTGGAAAGCGGAAGAGCAGGCGATCGCGCAGTTCAACGGCGATTTGAAGTTGCGCACCTGCCCCGATTGCGGCACGGTCAACCGCCACGCCTACAGCTATTTCAGCCAGTTCAAAGGGGATCGCGAGCAGCGGCAGGCGATGCTGGCCGACCAGCGCGAGACCTGGGGCCAGGCCGCGGTCAAAAACAGCACCCGGCAGGACTGATCGCCCATGGCGCGCGTCGCTTTCCATCCCTCCGACATCGTGATCGAGGTCACCCCGGGTGTCACTGTGCTCAAGGCGGCGCAAGCTGCCGGCATCGAAATTGTTTGGTGCTGTGGCGGCAACGCAATCTGTACGACCTGCCGATGCCTGGTCAGCGTCGGCGCCGATCGGCTCTCGCCGCCCGAACCCTTGGAATTGGAAATCCTGGCGGCAGTCGATCTGGAACCCCCCTGGCGCTTGGCCTGTCAGGCCAAGGTTATCGGCGACGTCAGCGTAGAAGTTCCATTTATACCGTAGCGAAGCGAAGGTTGCCGCGAAATGGCGCAAATCTGAGGCTCACAACCACCGCAAGAACGTAGCATGCTTACACGACAAGAAAACGAGTTGCTATGCCGGGTCGGACCCGGTACCGCGATGGGTGAGCTGCTGCGGGAATATTGGATGCCCGCCCTTCGCAGCGCCGCCCTGCATGCAAACGGGGCACCGATGCGAGTGCGGATGCTGGGGGAAACCTTCGTCGCCTTCCGCGCCGGTGACGGGCGGGTGGGCTTTTTCGACGAAGGCTGCCCTCATCGATGCACCTCGTTGGCGCTGGCACGCAACGAAGACAACGCACTGACCTGCATCTTTCACGGCTGGAAGATCGACGCCTCGGGCAACGTGGTGGAAGTCCCCTCCGAGCCGCCCGAGCGACGAGCGGAATTCGCCGCCAAGGTGCGGGTGCGCCATTATCCGGTGCGCGAGGCCGGCGGCGCTATCTGGGTCTATCTGGGCCGGCGCCAGCCACCAAGCTTCTGCGATTTCGAATTCAATCGTTTGCCCGCCAACCAATGCCTGGCCGTGCGCGCGATCCTGCATGCAAATTGGCTGCAGGTGCTGGAGGTCACCCTGGATTCATCCCACCTCGGCATCCTGCACTCGCACTGGCTGCGCAATCCCAACAGCTTCGCCAGCTCGCTGGTCAGCGTTAACACCGGTCCGACCTACGATTTCATGAAGACCGCCTATGGCTTTCGCGAAGCTGCCTTGCGTGAGCTTTCTGATGGCACGGTATATACCCGAATTCGCGAACTAGTGGCGCCCTTTTACGCGTTCGTTCCGGCCGACGCCGGCCTGCTGCATCTGATGCAATGCCCGGTCCCGATCGACGACGAATGGAGCGTGCACTGGACCTTTCGCTACGATCCTTGGAAACCAATAAATCCGGACGAACTGGCGGCGACCCAGCGCGGCACCTCCGGCGATGGGAACAATCTGCACTCCGATCTCGGCGAATTCGACCAGATGTGGGGTCAGAATCGCGAAAAGATGAAAGCTGGGCACTTTACAGGGATGGGCTGCCTGCAACACGAGGATTGGGCGGTGGCGGAATCGGCCGGCGCCATCCCCGATCGCACTCGCGAGCATTTGGGCTCCTCCGACAGGATCGTCATTCTTTATCGACGCATGATGTTGCAGGCGCTGCACGCCCATCGACGGGGAAAACCTGCACCCGGGCAGGAGCAGGAAGTCGATTACGGCGCCATCCGGGCGGTGACGCTGCGCAACGCCAAAGGTCTCGACTGGCGCCAAATCGACCCGCGCGATCCGCCCCCCTCGCTGCCCTTGCGCTGATGTCATTCGAACAGGGCCGCGCGTGCCGCTGTGAGGCAGGCCGGGCCAACCGACTCCCTCTGTAAGCCAGCGACAGGCGATACGTGCGATTGTGAAACGCTGAATCGCGCGATAGAGATGCCCTGGGCAGAGCGTCGTCGGGCTGCGCCCGTCGCCTCGCCGTCAACCCAGGGAGGCCGCTGCCATGGACACCGCGACACGCTATTCAAAGCCGCTCGCCTTCGCGCTCGCCATCGGTGGCGCGCTTTGCGCGGTGCTGATTTGGGGCGCCGCCCGCGCCCCTTATTTTCCCGGCGACGTCGCCTTGGCCCGGATGGTTCAACGCGCACTGCCGTATTCTCTTGGGTGGGCCAGGCAAATGACGGCAGCTGCCGATCCTCCAGCCTGCTTCGGCCTGCTGGGACTTGCGTTCGTCGGTGCCTGGATATTCAGCGGATGGCGCGCCGCACTGCTCGCTTTGCCGATTTTCTTCGGGCTTTGGCTGTTTGGGTTGTGGTTGTCGCCGGTCGTGGCTCAGCCGCGCCCATCGCCCGTGCTGATCCATGTTCCGATAAGACTGGGCGGCCATGCCTTCCCGTCAATCTCGGCCTTGGTCTATGTCGCTACCTTCGGCTATCTCGGCCTGCTCGGCGCGCTCGACCTGCGTGGCCTGGCGAGAGCAGTAATTGCACTGGCGGTATTGCTGATACTGATGGCCTGCGCGGCAGCCCGCCTGGTGTTGGGTGCGCATTGGCCCAGCGATCTGTGGGTGGCTTATCTGATGGGACTGGTCTGGATCGGCCTGTGGCTGCCCTGGCGCCACCCAGCTTTCTCTGCCGGCAAACGAATCGGGGGAGCGTGATATGGGCCTGAGCGGCGCGCTCCTCATCCTGCTTGCGCTCGCGTTTGCCTGGAGCATGGGCGCTCACTATACCGGCGCCTGCATGGGGATGCCTTACGCCACCGGTTCGATCGGTTTGCGGCCAGCCCTGCTGGTGATGGCGATTCTGGTCATGACGGGAGCGAGCTTCTTGAGCCACCGCGTCCTGCTGACTGTGGGCCGCCACGTGATCGAGGTCGATTCGCTGCACCCGGGCGCGGCGGCAGCGATAATCGCCGCTGCTTTTTTTCTAACTACGCTTTACAACCGTCTTAAAATCCCCACCTCGACCATTCAAATCTTGGTTTTCGCGGTGGCCGGCGCGGGTTTGGCCCTGCACTTGCGGGTGCAGTGGCTGACGATCGCTCGCCTAGTCGTAGTCTGGATCCTCGCGCCGCTTGTCGCGATAGCTTTGGGCTGGGCCTTTACCCTGCTGCTTGACCACCTTCCCGGCTTTCATGGCAAGGCGGCGCTCGCCGGTAAGCTGTTAGTCGCCGCCGGCGGCTTGGCTTCGCTGACGATGGGCGCCAACGACGTCTCCAATGCCACCGCCCTGTTTATCCCTGCTCACGTCAGCGGTTTGTATGCCGCCGGTGCAATCGGCGGGCTGGGATTGGCCGCGGGCGTTCTGACCTGGGGTCGGCCGCTGTTGGAGCGAGTCGCGTTCGAGATTGTTCGGGTGGATTTAGCCATGGCCAGCGCGGCCCAGTTGGTGCAAGGCCTGGTGGTGTTGTCGGCGGTGGTGGGTCTGGGTGACTTCACCTCGATGAATCAAGCGCTGGTGGGCGCTTTGCTGGGCGCCGGCTTGGCACGCGGACGCAACACGGTTTCCTGGCCGGTGCTGAAGGCCATCCTCAAGGGCTGGGCGGTTGCGCCGGTGTCGGGCTTGGCGCTTGCTTATCTGTGCGCAATCACTTCGAGATAACCCATCCAGCGGCTGATCTAGAAGCGGGCTCCGAATAGTTAGTTCGGAGCCCGCCCCCAATGCGCGGTCTCAAGCAAACCAGGTCAGGGCTGGTTGATGTTGCAGGCAGGCTGCTGCGAGGCGGTGTAGTGAGGATAAAGCGGATTGCCGTTGCCCAGCGAGCTGGTACGGCACAGCGCGCTGCTGGGGTTGCCCGAAAGCGCCAGATGATAATCCATCGGCGCCGCCGTCTGGGCATAGGTCGGATAGGGCGTGCAGGTCGAAGCCGCGGGAACGTAATTGGGGTCGGTCAGCGTGACCTTGTATTGCACGCAACCTTCCGCAGGGCAGACATAGTAGGAATCGAACCCTCCCGCCTTGTCGGGACAGAAGGCTGGTTCATCTGGATTGTTCGGGAAGCAGTTGCCTAGCGGCGACTCGCCTATTGCGTTGGGCTCGGTCTGCGCGACATAAAAATACAGCATGCCGGCGGTTGGGTCGTAGTAGTAAACGCTGGGATTGAGGCACATCGCCGCCCCTGCGCTGTTAAGCTGACAGGCCGTTCCCGCCGGGCATCCCCCGTTGTTGGTCGAACAGGTCTGATTGGGAGCGGGAGAAAGCAGGGCACCGATGCTGCTGGCGCTGGTCAGGGTGGTAGTCGGATTGATGCAGACCAAAGAGCCGGTTTTGTCGGTCTGGCAGGTGGTGCCACTGGGGCATCCCCCGTTGTTGGTTGAACACGAGCTGCCTGGAGCCAGGCTGACGCCCACCGACGGACACAGCGTTTCATCCAGCCTGTTCTGGTTGGTCAGATTCCAGCAATAGCCATTACCTGGAGTGGTATTGTCACCAAACAGGTTGCCATCGAGCTGATTATAGTACTGGCGCAACGGCAAGTTGTTTTCGACCACGCCGCCGCCACCCCAGGACTGATAACCACGGGTGATGGCGAAAGAACTGGCCGCCGTTGGATGATAATTGTTGGTACCGGTGTAGCAGATACCGACTCGAACGTAGAATGGATTAATGCTGCTGATGTCGGGTTTGGCGACATCAACCAGGCCAATTTGGGAGATCGCAGGAATCCCGGTCGCGGCGGTGATGGTATAGCCGAAGCCGCTGGCGACCTTGGGTTCCCAGATGCCCTGTCCGTTACGCCCGGTCAACGTCATCGAGCTGTGATAGGGCTGCGGCTCGGAAGTCAGGAAATCGACATCGTCGCGAGTGAAGGTGACCGGCTGCGACAGGTAGGCCTGCTCCTGGAACTCCAGAGAGCCGATCTCCGCCGGCGACATGTTGGCGGTGGCGATCCCTTCCAGGCTGCTGTTCAGGCCGCCGGTGGCATGGCATTCGTCCACGGAACCGATACTGGAATTGCTGCAAATTCCCGCCGCCGCGTAGCCCGTGGCATTAAAGGCCAGGTTGTTAAGCGAAATGGGAAAGTAATGGGTGGCCTGAGCGTTGCTGGCATTGGCCAAGGTCAGCCCGGTCAGGGTGCCGTCGATATCGTAAATGGCAGTGTTCTTGTCGCCGTCGCCGAAGGAGCCGGTATTAACCGCCTGCGTGAATACCTGGTGGCGCAGGTCGACCCCGGTAAAGCTGAGATTTCGGGAGGCGGTCAACACCGGGTAGGCGCTGGGATTGGCCGAGGTAAACCAGCCCAAGGCGGCGTCGCCTTCATAGGTCCCGCCGGGAATGTTGCTGGCCTTCGCCAGAAAATCAGAATCCCAGGTATCCAGCAAATTTGCCAGGCCGCCGGTAGTCGAGGTTGGAGCAACGCGAAAATTGACGAAGCGATCGTGGAAGATAAGCGCCGGACCATCGTAGATCATGTAGCCGAGCATGTCGTATCCGGCCAGCGGCAGGGGATAACCTAGATTGATATAGTCGGCACCGCTGGGGAGTTGGCCCACCTGCGCAGCGGTCTGGTCCAAGCATCCCCAGGCGCCGCCACCGACCTGGGCAAGGGCCGGGGCAATGACAGAATTGTAGCAACTGGGGTTGCCGAATCGGTCGACGTTGTTTTGGCTGATCCCGACCACGACCGAGTCGGCCAGATAGGAGTATTCGCCGGGATAGTTGCCATCGGGTCCTCCCGAAGTCACCAGCGACAACGCGATTCGATCGGTCGCGACACGGGCATCGCGCACCAAGTAGAACGAGGGGCGTAGCCAGATGCCGCGATTACGCATCCGGGTCAGCGTAATACCGTCGACGATATTCATCACCGTCTGATGGGTCGCGTCGTGAAGTCCGCCCTGATAGCCGAAAGGTTGCAGCGAAATAGTTCGTTCGCCCTCGCTGTAAATTCCCGACTCGCAGCCGTGGCCGCGGTTATTGATCAGCTCGCCATGAAGTTGACCGGTATAGCGGGCCCCAATGGGTAGGAACTGGCTACTCGCGGCGGGCGCCAGCCAGTAGGCTTTGCCGGTACCCTGGCAACCGGCGATCGAATTGCCGGTTAACTTAGCGGATAGGTTGGTGATCCAAAAGCCGCTGGCCGGCTCGTAGTAAATCGCATTGGGCATCGGACAGGTGAACTTGGGATTGTTCTGCCACGGATCGAGAAACCAGATGGGCGGATTTGGCGCGACGCTACCGGGCGGGGGGTTGTTCAGAGAGCCGTTATACAGCGTTCCCTTGCCGGTGGTTAATGAATCGTAGACCTGGCAGACGCCGTGACTGGGATTCTGGATGTTGTCGGTATTGGCAATCTTGAAACCGTTGTAGGCAATAGTTCCCCGAGGAACGACCATGTTGTCGCCGTTCCACCAATAACTGTCGATCAGTTGCTGACTGTTGTCGTCGTTGTTGGCACTAGCGCCGTTGTTGACCGCGAAATTGTTGCTCATCGCGCCGATGCCAAGATTGTTGGTAAAGCTGATGTTCTCTTCGGTGCTCCACTCCTCGTAAAAAATGTGCCCGACGATGCGTGCGCAGACGATGTTGCTGACCGCGGCGTTGCTGGTCATGTGCACGGTGACGCACTTGTTGTAGCTGTGATCGACGCTATCGGCGTCCAGCAACAGGTCCTTGCCCGCCAAATTGCCGTCCATATGCAGATGGAGCGGGTAACTGCCCAGATGCTCCTTGCCGAACTTCTGCAATTCCACTCCCTGAAAGCGAACCGAAGTGAAATTGGCCAGCACCCTGACCTCGCCGCCCCAATGGGCATTGCTAGCAGGGACCGAGTCGGCGTCGGAAGTGAGCACGATATTGCGACTTATCAGGCCGACCTCGGCGCGCTCGTCCACGCCATAGTTAATAGTGGCGTCGCCAGCGTAGCTTTTGGGCCCGGGCGTCTTGCAGTTGACATCGGGGGTTGAACCGCAATCGTTGGCATACGGATTGGGACCGCCGAAATGGTAATACTGCAAGCCTGGTGAAACCGTAACCACGGTAGACCATGGCTCGGACGCGGTGGGAGCATGCGCGGTCAAACCTGTGATCTTGACAAATTCGCTCTCGAAGGGGCTGAAGCTGGTCGTGGCCACGACAATCCAGTCGCCCACCTGCCATCCGCCGTTGCTCAAGGCACCGCCTTGCACGTCGTTAGCCAGATAAAGTGTGTTGGGACCGGTAGCTGGAGTTCCTGCTGCGTTGATCGGCACGGCCACTTTGGCCGCCGAAGAATACTTGACCGGTCCGGCCGGTTGCGCCAGATAGGTCCAACTGATCCCGCCGCGGCTGGGCACTCCCTTGATCCCGTACATCTGAACCGCGCCACCGGAATTAACCACGATCCCCTTGCTGTGGCAGCTTTCCTTGTCGGTGGCCGCCGTGTCGCTGGCCGGGCAGTCGCTGGGCCGAGCGCCGGTAAAGGTGATGGTCAGGTTGTCGCGGCTGTTCGTAGTACCTATCGGGCACTTGGCGGTACCCACCAGCAGGCTGCCGCCGCTATTAATATTGATACCCGTGGTAGTCAGATTGGCCGGAATTTGTACGTCCTGGTCACGCACCACCAAAGCTGCGCCCGAGTTGAGCGTAATCTGCCCCACCACCGTAGAGTCGCCGACCTCGGCACCCTTGGGGCAGTTGGTCGAAGGCAGAATAACGTCATTTTTGTTGGCACCGGTGCCACCGACGCGACAATTCTCGACCTTGGGCAAAGTCAAGGACTGGCAGTCGGGATCGACCGAGGCTGAGGAATCGGTGCCGCTAGACGAGGAAGAAGGCGAGCTACCCTGGGTGGTACCGGTGTCGCCGGAAGATGACAGTCCGGGAGAATTGCTACTGGAAGCCAGCGTAGGGGCGCTGCCCGAGGAGCCCCCGCTGCAAGCTGCCAACGCGCATGACAAAATCAAGAGGGCGATTGCGCGCACGGGCAAAAGCTCGGTTGCTCGAGTGTATAGCCGGTTGGAGCGGCCAGTGAGTGTAAGCATCGTCATGGTTCGTTCCTTGTAGTGATCCCGATCGCGCATTTGCTATTGGACGGAGGGCAGCGGAAAGAACTTCACCCCCGCCCCATTGTCGCAACTGAAAGTGGTGCTGGTCGTCCCTGCGCATTGGCCCGTGGGCAGCGCCGTGCTGAGCGCGGTGGGGCTGTTTTGAAAGGCAGCCAGATCGATTTGGACCAGAAAATTACCCTGTTCTTCCAGGATATAGCCGAAGTTGTGGCAGCTATCGATGACCGTGGCGTAGGGATAAGTGGCGGCGATGAAGTTGTTGCCCAAGGGATCCTGAGGGAGCGAGGAGTTAATCCCACTGACCATCGCGGCGGTTAGCTGGCTGGCCGGCTTGGAGGGCAGAGTGAGCAGCGCGACGGCGTTGCTCAGGCTGCCGCTGATCAGCGCCTGATGGGTCAGTGCATTGATGCTGGTGCCCGCCATGTTGCTGCCACTCTGAGTATTGAAATTGACCGAGTTTGGCGGCGTACCGCCCTCATTGAGCAGACAGTTGGGCGGTGTGGTGAAGGATGAGCCGGTGAGATTGACCACCGATGCGCTGGGGGAATCCAGATTGCCGACCACCCAGATGTTGGTGGTCGGATCGACCGCGATCGCGTCGGGATTGGCGTTAAGCCCGACGATATTGTCGTCGGCAAAGCTACACGCGATGGGAGTCGCCGGATTGATGCCGATGAGATTGGGCGAGAGCGCTTGGGTGGATCCCAAGGCCAGAGCACCAGGTCCGTCGTAGGCGAAACCGTCCAATATATCGCCGGTTACCAACAGCGGTCCGAACTGGGCTTTGGCCAGATTGAACAGCGCCGTTCCGGTACAGCCACCGCTGGCGGCGGTGCAATCCGCTATCGAGTCACTCATCGAGACCATCGCGGTTCCGGTCTTGGTGTCGTACACCACGCCATCGGTGGCGCGCGGCCGGCTTCCGGTGGGAAAGGAATAGCTGGTTAGAGCCCCGCTACTTTCGTTGAGCAATTGCAAATTACCGGTATTAAGCCCGTTGTCGGAGGTTATTAGTACTTCGCCATCGATCGGGTCGGCGGCAGCGGTACGCGGCAGATAGCCGTCAATTCCCAAGTTGATCGTACCGATGCGCGGATCTTTTTGAGCCGGATCCACGCTCAAATCCAGTTCCGCGACTTCCCCGCCTGTGGCAGTTAAAAATGGCATCGGTATGTAGGCACGCTGGGTGGTGCAATCGACCGCGAAAACGCTGGCGTTGGTGGCGGCCTGCGGAACCGGAGTCGGTGTTGGCGAGGCGGTGGGGGCGACGGTGGGGGTTGGGCTAGCGCTGGGAGTGGGCGAGGGCGAAGAAGCGCTGCTCCCGCCGCATCCGGAGAGCATCAGCCATATTCCCGCCAGGGCCATCCAACTGGCGCGGCTGGCACCGATGCGTGAGGTTATCGATCGAAGATCACTTAACGCGAACTCGCGATGTTTACCGTGGCTATTCATGCTCGGCCTCGAATCGAACTGCGCTTCAGCTCCGGTCTAGGTATGGCGCTGGATTAATGGGTCAGGCCCACCGCGATGGCGGAGACCTTGGCCAGATTGGTCAGTGGTCCACCGATGACCGCGGTGGGGGGACTATCGCCGCTGAGCCCGGCGTCAAAAACCAGGATGGCGGAGCCTAGGTTGGCCACTGCGCTGTCGGCAACGTAGAAATTGCCGCTGCTGTCCAGCGCCACCCCCACCGGATTGACCAGCAGGCTGCTGCCGCCACCGATAAACAAGCTGGGCGCGACGTTGCCCGAGGAGCCCGAGGCAAAGCCCAATAGATTGGCGCCGTTGGTGTTGGCAACGTACAGCGTACCGTCTTTGCCCAAAGCTAGTCCCTGAGGCCCGTTCAGCCCTGTACTGGCCCCACTGATAGTGGTCGTTGGCGGCACGTCGCCGGTGCTGCCCGAGGCAAAGATCGCCAGCGAATTGCCCAGCAAATTGCTGACATAGATGTTGCCGGCGTTATCGACGACCAAACCCGAGGGCACATCCAAGGTAGTACTGCCGCCGATGATTTGAGTGCTCGGAGCTACGTCGCCACTGCTGTTGGCGGGAAAGGTCAGTACACTGCCGGTGGAGGTCGCTGAAAAATTGGCGGCGTAGATAGTATCGGCCTGGTCCAGGGCCAACGCCGGGACCTGGCTCAGAGTTGTGTTGGCACCGGCGACCGTGGCGATCGGAGCTATGTCGCCTTCGCTGCCGGCGGCAAATTCGCTCACGGTGCCATTCAACCCGCTGACGAAAATATCGCCGCTCGCGTCGGTGGAAATCCCCGATACCGCTACCAGTTTGCTGTTAACCGAGCCGATCAGCGCGCTGGGTGCGATGTTGCCTTGAGAGCCAGCCGGGTAGCTTGCGATCGAGGCCGCCATCTGATCGCCAACATAGATGTTGCCGGTACTATCAAGGGCGACCGCTTCAGGTTCGAAGATAGCCGTGTTGCTTCCGCCGATGATCTTGCTGGGGGCGACATTGCCGCTGGCGCCAGGCGCAAAGATCAGGATTTGCGGCGGATTGGCCGACACTTGCGGCGAGACGGTGGGTGCCACGTAGAGATTGCCGGAGGCATCGACCGCCAGCGCGTTGCTGGTGGCCAAAAGCGTGTTGCTGCCGCTGATAACCGTGGTTGGTGCAATGTTACCGTTGGGCGTAGCGTTGTTGCTGGGGGCGAACTCAAGGATGCTTGGCGTGCCCGAACCGGCTCCGTTGGCCACATAGATGACACCGTTTTGGTCCACCGCGATACCACCGGGATTACTCAGCGTGGTGAGCGGGCCCGAAATGGTAGCCATGGGAACGTCGTTACCGATCGCCGAAGAGCTGTACACCGTCACGCTATTGGCGGTGGCGTTAGCCACGTAAATATTGCCGAAGACGTCGGTTGCGATGCCATCGGGACTGCTCAGCCCCGTGTTGCTGCCCCTGACCCGAGCGATAGGCGCAATATCATTATCGCCGGTCAGGCCCAGTCCCAGTGGGTATTCGTTCAGACTATTGGCTGTCCTATTGGCTACCCAAAAAACTCCGGCACCCAGGCTGGTGGCTAGTCCCGAGGGTTGGCTGAGGTCCGTATTGGCACCGATGATTCGGGTCAGCGGCGCGCCGGCGCCCTGACTGCCCAGCGGGTAAAGCGTGACGCTGTTGTTGCAGGAATTGGCGACATAGATGTTGTTGCTGCTGACCCCGATTCCAGCTGGGCCGGCAACTTGCGCGCCGCTGCCGATCACCGCCTCGGGCGGAACATTACCGCTGTCGGTGAGCGCGAACAGCTTGACGTTGGCGGCGCAGTTATCAGCCACGAACAGCGCCAGCGGAGCGATGGTCGGGGTCGGGCTGGGGGTTGGCGAGGGCGCCGGGGTTGGAGTCGGGGATGCCGTTGCAGTGGCGCTTGCCGTAGGCGAGATGGTCGCGGTGGGCGTCGCGGTGAGTGTCGCGGTCGGGGTTGGGCTCGATCCTCCGCCACTGCTGCTGCAACCGGCAATCAAAGCCAGGAGCAGCGAGCCACCGAGCTCCAAAATAGATAGGTGACGCTGTCGGAGATCTCGCTTCATATATCGCCATTCACCGCTAATTTCGTCCAAATAGACGATTTGTATCTTGTCTTCCTACGTTATCTTTAAACAGCACAAGTTCGCCTAACAAAACACAATCTATAAAATTAAATCCTCAAACATCAAAATTCGACAAAGCATAACAAATTATAGAACTATTGCAATCGCAATCACACAAATCTAACTCTTTGAGCCCCAAGCTGCAAAAAGTGATCTGCGATGGACTGTTGTAAATGCGTCTGAAGATTGCACGCTTGCGACGGAGGGTTTGATTGAGGGAAGGCTTGACATGCGGGGCCGGCAGTCATACGAACCTAAGGTTGTTTGCTCGGCGCCGCGCGACCGGTGCAGATCGATGAGAATCGCGAAAATTTCGAGTCGGCTAGGGCTGGAAAACGCCCCGGCGCGTGCGGCAGTGCGTTGGAGGAGGAAGGGGCCCGGTGGCCTCACCGGTCTTCAAAACCGGCCTGGCGGCTAATATAGTCGCCGGAGGGTTCGACTCCCTCCCCCCTCCGCCAACCCCCGAAAAGTTCTTCCAGACTAAGCGTAATTCAGCCTGTGCTGGGATAGCGCATTTGCGGCAAAGCGAAAGTTGGGCGATCCTTGCATTTTTCCCACAATTGAGTCATGGCCACTTTCCGCCGCAACCGCTCCGGCCACTGGGAAGCGGCCGTGCGCAGGCGTAACCACCGGCCACAATACGCGACCTGCGACACCAAGGCTGACGCCGAAGCATGGGCAGCCTCGATTGAAGGCGACATGGCGCGAGGTCGCTTTGTTTCCGGCGCCGAGGCGGAGAAGACCTCGCTGGCCGAAGCATTGGATCGGTATGAGCGGGAGGTGAGCGCCAAGAAGCGGGGGTATCCCAGGAGCGGTATCGGATTGCATGGTTCCGACGCCATCCGATGGCGCAGCGCTCGCTGGCGTCGATTCGCTCCAAGGACATTGCGGACTACATTGGCGAGCGCGAGCGGGTCGGGGTCTCGGCCCAAACCATCAGGCCCGAGCATCCTGACCGGAATCGACGCCCGCGAGAGCGTCGATAAATCCGCCGAAGAACGTAAAGCCGACGAGCTGTTCCCGAACTGGGCGACCTTGGTGATGATTTCACGGCTCCGTTACAGCCGGAAATCAAGCCGGAGCCGCGAAACTTGCCGGATTATGCCCGTTTAAGAAAACCGGCTCGGAACGGCTGGCAGCGCTCCCGGAGCGGGTTCGTGATTCCGGCTGCGAGCGCCGCCTGACCCGGGTCGAAAATGAAGCCCCTTCGCGGGCTATCTGCCTTACAGGCTCGCTTCCCCAATTTCGGCGAGGAAGCGAGCCCGACGCATATCTCAAACATCGCGTCACCTGTAAACCCGCCGTGCCTTAAGCGTGATAGTCGCGAGCTTCATCAGTCAGGCCGCGAGGTCCCGCTCTTGTCAGGCCGCGTAACTATTCTCCTCCCTTTTGCGGGCGCCCCGGTCGCTTTACTAAGGAGCAGTGGTGACGGTCGCGACCGTTAGCGGCAGACCGGCAGTGGCGCCGCCGGCTCCGCTTGCATTCGCCGCAGTGACGCTGATGGTCGAGCTAACCGTGGTCGAGGCCGGGCTGCTGCCCGAACTGCCTTGGCAGCCGACTTGGCTCAGCGCCAAGGCCATTACCAGCGCTGCTATACCAATAAGCCGCCGCCGTTCGACCCGCGATGCCATCAGCATCAGTCCGAGTATCAGCAGCGCGACGAAGAACGGTACCCAGTCGGCCGTCGAGCCGAGCGTGCTCCCGCCCGTCGGCACCATACCGGCCATGGCGTAGCCTATGCTCATCATCGCCGTCGTCGGATGAGCCGCCACGGTCGCGCTGGCCGAGAAGCTCACCGAGGCGCCCACCGCCAGGACAATCGGTGGCGTGAAAACGAAGGTGTCGGCGCTCTGCGGCGGTGAGGCAACCTCCGACGCAGCTTGGCCGTTGGCGCTCAGCGCCAGGGACGAAAAAACACCCGGATTGCTTATGGCCAGGGTTACCGAGCTGACGCTCTCCGAAGCGCCGGTGTCGTTAACGGCGCTGAACGAGGCGCTTACCTGCTGCCCCGGACTCGCGCTGATACTCGCGCCTGGCGCCGAGAAGCGGGTAACGGCCTGCACCGGTGTTGGCGATGCGGTCGGGCGAGGCCCGCGGCGATGACGAACCTGGTCTTCCCAGCTTCCAAAGATTCAAAACGCGGCCCAGACCTTGGGACAAGTCTCCCCGTCGTGCTGCCCCGACCTTACCCTGCCCCACCGTACCAACCGCCCAACCAACTACTCGGCGAGAATGCGAAGCTCGCGCGAGATACGCAAGATCTTCCTTTTTGATTTCCAGATCTTGCGTACGCCGGCGATCCTGCTCTTCCCATCGATCCAGCGGACCGTTGACCGCTCATCCGCGGGGTTGATACAAAGTCCCGAGTCCTACGCGGAGGTGCGGTCATGCGGAAAAACAGACATAACGGTCCCGAGCGGTTTTGAGGTCACAAGCAAACGCCGCAAAGGTTACCCTTCCGAGACCAGGGTCAAGCGGGGCGAGCGGCTCGTACACGGCGACAAACCGCTGATCGAGAAGCTCGGCCGCAACGACTTGTGTCCTTGCGGCTCCGGCCAGCGCTTTCAAGCGATGTTGCCTCGGCAGCGGCCGCTATGACGGCGCCCTCCGGCAATACTTCTTTTAGGGAATGAAACAGTTTGGTTCTCCGCCGCGGGCGTGGTCACGCATAATCCCCGATGCCCGCGGCGATCCTCCTTTGGCCGCGCTTGGGGCACGCCCTTCTCTGGCTCTCAAGAGACGATTGGAAAATTTCCCCGCTCGTTAAACGGGGGCATTCTTCACCAGCGGCAGAGCCTGCGCCACCCGCTGAGCGAAATGACACCATTATTGGGCGCGGCGGCATCTCTCAGCCTGCCACCTTGCCCGACTAGGACCACCTCTCCCGACAGGGGCAGGTTAGACTTAACGATTGTAGGTAGCGTCTCTCGCGGCCCGCCGCGGGGTTGCGAGAAGATCTCAAAAAGGATCAGGAACAGGATGCCCATGACGAGCCAGATGATCAATTCTTGCATTCGCGTTGGCATTACTCGGCCGCCTGCAAGCACCCGAATCTTTACCGAGCCGAGTTGAAGAACGGACCCAATCCCCACGGGCGTCGGGCCGGAAATCCTTTTGTCGTTCACAAAAGTTCCGGTTGTCGAACCCAAATCCACGATTTCGATCGTGCTCCCGATGCGCCGAAGGAGAGCATGTTCCGGTGCGACCGACCGATCGCGCATCTTCACATCCGCAACTGATGAATTGCCTACTATGTATTGGCCCCGGACAAGATCTTCGACCCGGCAGCGCGACGGGACTAAGATAACCAATAGAGCCCAGGATTTGTGTATTATAGCCATGGCCATCGCGTATGCGCCCCGAGCCCGCCGCACCCGAAAGTCTTCATGGTTGGCAACCCCGCAGCTCTCTGTTCCGCCACGGCCCAGAGCAGGGCGTGGGTGTCAACGAGCAGAGACATTGCCGGGACCCTCAAACCCGGCGAGCGTCTCCTGCGGCAGCGGTGCGTCGAAATCCGCCGGGACGGAGAATCGCCCGGCCAGCGGCGCAAGCCGCCGGCGCTTGCGCTCTTTGCGGATCGGCGCCAACCGTGCCACCGGGTTTCCGGCTTTGGCGATGATCACCTCTTTACCCTCGCTGACCTCCTCAATCAGCCGGGAGGGTCCGGTCCTGGCCTGATATATTTGATTGTCGGAGAAATTACCAGTGGCGCAACCAAAGGTAGAATAGCAAAAAACATGTCAGAGCCAGAATGCCCAAAAATGCAATCGGCCTTCTGGTTACCAATGCAACGGCCGTTCCCATTGCCATTAGCAAAAACAGGCTTGAAATCTGTAACGCGCTGGATCTGGGAGTGGAACGGGCGCCGCTGGCACTGGACGTTCAGTGGCTGCCAGCTATCGAGAACCGAGGCGAGGGAATCTTCCTGCAATTTGGCAAGGATGCGGTCGAAGCCTGGATGATATCGCCCGCGCTTTCACCGACAGCTCGCTGGATTCCGAAATAGTCCGTCGGTTTGCCGAGGAATTTGGTGCGCGCCATTGGCCATGGCCGAATGCCCCGGAGATTTACTATGACCCGCGCTCCCTTTCCCGCGATGTCGCCCAGCGTTCCAGCCTGCACGCCAAGTGCGTAATCGCGGCTTCCTCCGCGGCGCTGATCACGTCGGCCAACTTCACGGAAGCCGCCTGGCTGCGCAACATCGAAGTCGGCGTTCTGCTCCGCCACGAACCCACGGTCCGCCGCCTCGCCGCCTACTACGACGGCATCATTGCCACCGGCAGTCTGTCCCGATGCAGTCTGCCTCAAAGTCTACCAACGGGGGATTCATAATGACCGCAACATCGTCAGTAAAAGCGCCGGCGAGCGGCGACGGTGGCCAGGCGCGGCTAGAATGGAAGGAAGTAAAGACCTCGGGCAACGACGCGCTGGCGGTGCGAGCGTCAAAAAAGCTCAAAAGCGACGAATTACTTATCACCAGTTGGGCCGGGGCGGTGCTCCGGCTGGAACTGGACCGTGTGCCGCTGTGGCGCGGTAATCATGTCGCCGTTAAACAACTGGCCGATGACTTTTCGCGTTATTTGTATCTGCCTCGTTTGCGGGACAGCGAGGTGCTCGCACAGGCGATCGCGGACGGACTTACCCTGACCTCATGGACGCAGGATTCTTTTGCGTATGCGGATGGCTGGGATGAACAAAGCCAGCGCTATCGAGGCCTTCAGATCGGCCGCCGAATCCAGGTGAGCCTTGACGGTGGCGGCCTACTGGTAAAGCCGGCAGTGGCGCAAGCTCAGTTTGCCGCCGACCAGGATGAGCAGAATAAGCGGACCACGGGCAATGGCGGTAGTGAGTCGAAGGAGGAGGGGTTCAAGGGGGCCCGCAACGGAGAGGCCGAAACCAGCACCGGCAAGACCATCCCGCCCGAGCCTCCCAAGGCACGCCGGTTCCACGGGTCGGTCACGCTCAATCCGGTACGGCTGGGACGCGACGCCGCCGATATTGCAAACGAAATCGTTCAGCACTTGCTGAAGCAGCCCGGGGCCCGAGTGGAAGTAACGCTCGAAATTCAGGCCGAGATTCCTACCGGTGCAACCGAGGACCTGACGCGAACCGTGAGCGAGAATTGCCGCACTCTGAAATTCCGCAACTTCGACTTCGAGGAAGAATAATCGACGCTACGAGGGCAGCACCGTGGATGACCGCTCGGAGCGAGTCGGTCGCAACCGGTTGCCGGGCGCAGCTCTCCAATCGCCGAATTGGCGCGCCTGGTCGAGCATCGCCGGCTTCCGTACCGCCATCCTCTTAATATCCCGAAAGTGCGGCGAGCAGCTAAAGCTCAATTTCCGACCTGTCAAGGATATATAGCAATCATTTTCCTACAATTGGCGGCATCTAGCTAGTGAGACGGACAGCTTGCGACACAACACGACATTTCCCGCAATTTTACCACACCCAAATCCTGCCGCCGTGTCGTGGCGGGTCGCCCCAGGTCGCGATCAAACCAATTGAGGCTGGCACCGATGCTCAGCCAGGGCTTGCGGAAAAATAGGTCAAGAACGTTTGACAAGCGGGCTTGGCTGAAATAATGCAACTTCCCAGCAAGCATCATAAGCGGGTCCGCACGGAGGAACCCATGAACCAAGTACGTGGCAAGACGTCTTTGGTCTTCCTGGCTCTCGTGATGTCGTGCGTTACCCTCGTCGCGAGCGGTGACGTAGGCGCCGCCCCCACCCATGCGGACCACGCTCGCGCCTCGCAGTTCAACCTCGATGCGGTCTTCGCTCAGGCCGGTGGAGGGTCCATCGCACCCTGCCGCATGATTTACGATCCCTACCCAACCTTCGCTCAGATGGCAGTGGATCCGAAAAATAATCTGGTAGTGATCGCCGACAACAGTTCGGCCAGCCTGCTGGTTTACGACCGGAACAAGACGGCTGCCAATCAAGCCGGCGTCACACCCTATCTGGCGCGGCTCAAGGGCGAAGCCACGCATGTCGATTCACCCATTGGGGTGGCGCTGGATCCGGAAACGCGCCGAATTTTCTTCAGCGACAACGATATCGCCGAAACGCTGGGCAGCTTTCCTTACGGCGCCAACGGCGACTATCCCGCCAGCACGCTGGCGATTCCGGTGGGCGGCTCGGGGCTGGGCTTGAGTTTGCGACTGCGTCAGAAGGCGCTGGCCGAAGAAGACCTCGGCATCATCATGATTTTTCGCCTGGACGCCACTGGCGGCGAACCGCCCTTGCGCGAAATCCGCGGTCCGCATACCGGGATTGCCGATCCGCGCGGTCTTTACTGGGATGACGTCAACCACGAGATCGTAATCGCCAACGACGGAAACTGGAACCCTGGCTATTGGAACGCCGATTATACCGGCGGCGGCCATTTCTTTCCTCCCTCGATCGCCGTCTTCGACGACGGGGTCAAGGGCGACGCGCGCCCCAAGCGAGTGATCCAGGGGCCTCAAACCCAGCTCAATTGGCCCTTTCAAGTCGCGGTGGATCCCGTTCATAACGAGATCGCGGTGGCCAATTTGGGCGCCGACTCGGTGTTGATCTTCAAGCGTACAGCTACGGGCGACATGGCGCCGATCCGAGTGCTGCGAGGACCCCATACCGGCATCGAGACCCCGACCGGGGTGGCCTTCGACTTGATGCACGACGAATTATGGGTTGCCAACTATGGGCATCAGGCGATGGCCTTTGCCCGGACCGCCAACGGGGACGCCTCGCCGACGCGGATTATTCGCAGCGCCCCGGCGGGTAGCCCGGTGGTGGGCGTCAGCCTGCCCTTTAACCTCACTTACGACCCCGGCCGCGACGAGTTGCTGGTCAAAAATTGAAACACCGACTCCCGTATCGGGATTTTCGCCAGGATGGCGAGCGGCGCGGCACGACCCCTTCGGGTGATCCACGGACAGAAGACCAAACTGACCAAGACCGGCCACGGTATCGGTTACTCATCGGCACGCGATGAGATTTTTGCCAGCTCGGCCTCGGCTGGCGCGGTTACGGTATATCGGGGAGACGCCGACGGCGACGTCGCCCCAATTCGCATCATTCAGGGGCCAAAGACGCGGTTAGTTGCACCTTGGGCGTTGGTGGTGGACGACCCCCATCGCGAGATCTCGCTGCTTGACAACACCACTCATACGCTTTCGACCTTCGCCATTGATGCCAAAGGAAACGTTGCGCCTTTGCGGGTGTTGGGCGGGCCGCACACGCTGCTGGGGACGGCAAGCTCCAGATACAGCGGGGCCTTCGGCTTGGGCAATGACCCAGCGCATAACTTGCTCGTGGCCTCCACCCATACCCACGGCCTTGTCCCCGGCTGGCCCTACGGCGGTTTGCTGATCTTCGATCGCACGGCCCAGGGCGACACCGCGCCGCGGGCGATAATCGCCGGTCCTCACACCGGTATCAAGGATGCCGGCAATCTGGTAGTCGCGAACGGTAAAATTTTTGTCAACGTCAGCAACCGTGTCTGGATTCCCTCTTATGGCGCCGGCGCATTTGCCCCGCGCAAGGGTTGCGACGGCCCGCCGCCGGATATCCTGGTGGTGGGCAGTCAGGACGGCTACATCGGCGTATGGGGTCTAAATCAAAAGGGCGACGTGCCGCCGCTCTATACCATTCACGGGGTGACCGCCCGATATATCGATCTTGGCGGCATCAGTGTCGATCCCAAGGACGGAGAAGTGTTTATTACCGATGGCGGATACGACGGCGTGCTGAGCTATCTGGTCCCTAACTTCTTCGGTCCCGAGCCGATCTCGACGGTGAGCGAGCGGTAACTCCATTTCATGGCCTGACGATCTAGCGCTGCAAGCGCGATCGTCAGCGCAAGTTCACCGCAATGACGCGCCGGTGTGCGGTGGCTGCCAGCAGCAGTGTGCCGTCAGGTTACGGTCCCTTGCAAAGGTTATTGCTTCGCCGCTTTGAGACTCCAGCCACGCCACCTAGGGGGTCGCTTCCACTCGACGCTGCCGGCTTGCGCGCGCCCATTCGACCGTGATCAGAGTAGGCCGTGCCCACGCCCTCAACCTGCTCCCTGGCCAGAGCGAGCTAAGAGATGAGATAAACCCAGGGAATAGGGTGCGGAGGCTTTTCTTGGTGGCAGGGGCATAACCACCTGCAACATCTCGCGGCAAGTGAGGCAAGCCGGCGGTGAGGAGGATTGAGCCATGGCGGAGTACGGGCGAGAACTACAGTTCGCGCTGTTCAGTCATATCGAGCGCAGCAGCGGAAGCGCCGCTCTGAGCCAACTTTACGACGAACATCTGGAATTTCTCACGCGCGCCGAGCAAGCCGGCTTTTACGCTTTTCATCTGGCCGAACACCATTCCACGCCGCTTTCGATGACCCCCTCGCCCAGCTTGTTCTTGGCTGCCGCCTCGCAACGTACCCGACGGCTGCGGCTGGGCGCGATGGTCTATTTGCTCCCGTTCTACAACCCGCTGCGGTTGATCAACGAGATCTGCATGCTCGATCATCTGTGCGCCGGCCGCCTGGAGGTGGGTGTTGGGCGTGGCATCTCGCCCTTCGAGCACGCGCTGTTCGGCACCCCGGTACTGGAGAGCCGGGAGCTTTTCGCCGAGGCCTTCGAGGTGGTGCTCAAGGGGTTGACTCACCCGGTGCTGCACCATCGCGGCGAGTATTTTCGCTTCACGCAGGTGCCGTTGGAATTGCGCCCAATGCAAACCCCGCATCCGCCGCTGTGGTACGGGGGAATGGCGGAGCGCAACGCGCGTTTTGCCGCCGAGCAGGGAATGAACTTAGCCATGATCGGCCCCACCGCCTTGGCGCGGCAGGCAATCGCCGTATATCGCGAAGCCCTCGAGCAACCGAATCACGCAAAAGTTGGATCGGGGCCGCGCAAGGCGGCGATCATGCGGTTGATCTACGTCGCGCCTACCGATCGCGAGGCTGAGGAGATTGCCGCGGCGGCGCACAAAACCCACGTCGCCAACATTCAGAAGCTGTGGGTCCATTTCGGCGTCGATGACCGCCGCACTAATCACGATTATCCCACCGCGCGGCAAGCCGGTACGATTATCGCCGGCAGCCCGACGCAAGTAGCGAGTGAACTTGGCTCGCAACTCGAGCAATGCCGGGCCAACTATCTGATGTGCAACATGAAATTCGGCAGCCTCGATGCCTCCCAATCGCTGGCCTCGCTGGAGCTGTTCGCGACACGGGTGATGCCCGCGTTGCGCGTTTGAGGCTGACAACCGGGGCGCGCCTGGCAATTCTTCCACCGCGATTTTCGATTGCCGGGCCTGTGTTTTATCCGGTTGACTTGGCGCACACCTAATTGGCACCCTTCGCTGATGTCGCTCAAACGCTGGCTTAGCTTACAAACCGCCTGGATGCTGCTGCCGCTTTGGATACTTTTTTTGATCGGTTGCGGCTCCGATTCCGGCTTTACTTCCAGCCCATCCTCGCTGTCTTCCGCCTACGTGATAGCCGCCGAGCAACTGCCAGCGGCGCTCAGGCAACCCGGCATAGTGCTACTCTCGGCGCAAAGCGCGCTGGAAGTCTCCCAGCCTGGCTTCGTGAACAACGCGGTCGCGCTCGACGTCGATGCGATCACCGCCCTTGGCCAAACCCGCGGAGCCTTCACTAACTACAGCGGATGGGCCAGCCTGTTCGGCGCCCTTGGGATAACAGGCGCACAGGAGACCATCGTGTACGACGACGGCGAGATGAAGTTCGCCTCGCGGGCGCGCTTTCTGCTGGCCTATTTCGGAGTGCGCCAAACTTTTATCGTAAACGGCGGATACAACGCCCTACTGCCGCTCATCCAGCAGGGGCTGTTAACGACCACGCCACCGGCGACACCGAGGCCGGTCACCTTCAGCGTAAATATCCAAAACAACCCAATCCATCTGGTGTTCCAACAGGACGTGGCGGCGGCGCTTGGCAATCCCTCCGTCGCGCTAATCGATGTTCGCACGCCGGCCGAGTACGATGGCTGCCTGCTGCTGCCTGGGATCACCCGCGGCGGGCACATCCCTGAGGCGCGCAACCTGCCAGTGGCCGATCTACTGACGCCGCAACAGGATAACCCTCAACTGTCGTTCTTGGATTCGCCCCCCGAGCTACTGGCAATTTTCGACAACTTTGGACTGTACCCTAATCAGCAGATCATCGTTTATTGCCAGGACGGAGCGAAATCGTCTCTGGCCGCCACCGCTTTGATCGATGCCGGCTACAGCAACGTGTCGCTGTACTACCTGAGTTACCTCGACTGGCAGGAGAACCCCACCAATCCGGTGGAAAGCGTCAGCCCCTGCACAGGTTCGTGACCGCCCGCCGTATCAGGGATAGGCGTTGGCTCGGATATAGGCCCACAGCGCGTTTAGATCGTCATTGGTCAGGATTCCTTTCCAGGCCGGCATCGCATTCTTGCCATTGAGCACCGAATGGACGAAGCGCTGGTGCTCGTCGGCGCGCAGGCGGCGCAAATCGAAGGCTACGCCGGTGTTATTCTGCAACTCCGGACCATGGCAATTGACGCAGTAGGTCTCGTAAACCTGCTCGCCATTCTCGACCTGGGCCTTGTTAGCAGCTCCGTCGGCGGCCCAGACCAGTGTGGGCGCCAAGCCAAACACTAGCGCCATTACTACGATCGTCAGTCGTGTTTTGCCCATTTTCAATCGTCGAACAACTTGAAAGTCCAGAGCGTACCGCCGGGCGGAACGTGCCTCAGGTTCGCATCGGGAGTGTGCATCACGTACACCCCACCGATTCCGCTGGGTACAGTAACGTACTGCTTTCCCTTCAGCTCCCAGGTGATCGGCTGGCCGATAATTCCCGAGGGGGTTTGAAAGCTCCACAGGATCTTGCCGCTGGCCGCATCCACGGCAATAAATTGTCCGGTCAGTTCGCCAGTGAAGACCAAGCCCCCGGCGGTCACCAACGTACCCGACCAGTTGGGACTTTTGAACGGCGTCTGCCAGCGAGCTTTGCCTGTCATCGGCTCGATCGCCTTCAGGTAGCCGCGCGCGTTAGGATCGGGGAACACGGGATGGTACCGAATGCCAAACTCGGGCTGGTCAGGTTTGAAGCTGCGGATGGTGTCGCGGGGCAGCGGCTGATACTGCATGCCAATATTGAGCGTATTGACGTAAGCCAGTCCCGTCAGCGGGCTGTAGGACATGGGAAACCAGTTGGTGCCACCACTGATCGAGGGAAAGGTGGTGATCTGGGCGGTGCCGTCGATGACGGACTGGGTGGCTGCGCTCCACACCGGACGCCCGCTCTTCAGATCAACGCGATCGGCCCAAGTTACCTTGACGTATGGGTTGGCGGCCAACAATTTGCCGGTTCGACGATCCAGCACGTAAAAGAAGCCGTTGCGACTGGCCTGCATCACGACTTTGGTCGGTTTGCCATCGACCTTCAGATCCGCCAGCACCAGGGCGTTGACCCCGTCGTGATCGAAGGGATCGTTGGGCGAGGTCTGGTAGTACCAAACCATCTGCCCGGTTCGCGGCCGCAGCGCCATGATTGAATCGGTGTAGAGATCATCCCCTTTGCGCAGCAACGGGTTCCAGGGCGCGGGGTTACCGATTCCCCAGTACACAAGCCCCAGCTCGGGGTCATAGGAACCGGTGGTCCAACTGCTGCCGCCGCTGGCATGAGCGGCGTTATCGGGCCAACTATTGGCCCCGGGTTCGTCGGGCAGAGGGACGGTATAGTGGCGCCAGAGTCGCTTGCCGGTTTGCGCGTCGTAACCGTCAAGATAGCCGCGGATGCCGTACTCGGCCCCGGAGACCCCGACAATCACCACGCCGTCGGCAATCAGCGGCGCGCCGGTCATCACGATTCGATTGTCGGCGCTGCTGGAGGCCGCATTCCATAGCTCGCGCCCGCTGCGAGCATCCAGCGCGACCACGTGGCCGTCCTCAGTGGTGCGAAACAGCTTGCCCTGATAAAGCGCGGCGCCTCGATTGACAATCCCGCAACAAACCCGGCGGTTGGTCTCGGGGGGATAATTGACCGGGACTTTCCACAGCTCCCTGCCACTGAGCGCGCCAAGCGCCACCGTCTTGTCGGAGTCGGTCATATAGATCACTCCGCGGTAAACCAGCGGCTGCGCTTCCTCGCCGTAGTTGTTGGCCATGCTGTAGGACCAGGCGGGCACTAGCCGCTTGACGTTGGCGCGATTGATTTTTGTCAGTGGGCTGAAGCGCTGCTCGCTATAGCTCATGCCATAGGTAATTACCTGGCTGGGGTTGGCGGCCGCGTTGGTCAGATCACGCGCACTTTGCGCCAGCGCCGCGGCCGGAATCAAAACTCCCAGCAGTACTGCAATTAGGCTCGGTTTCATGACGTCTCTCCCGATCCGGCCGCGGGATTGCGGCGTACCACTGCGCCGCGGCTGAAAACATAGATTAATTGGCGGTTTATTCCAACCTTGGCCGCCCGGGCGCGGCTCTCGCAAAATCCCGGCATAGGACTATGATGACGGTGCCATTCACCGAGCACTTGACCGCGGGCAATTCGGCTGAACCGGGCCGAAAAGGAGCGCGCATATGGAGTTCGGCCACTTCTCCCATTGCTGGCACAAGTACGGCATGAGCGCCGGTCAGCGCTACGAGCTGTTGTGGCGCGAGCTGGCACTAGCGGACCGCAGCGGCTTCGATTATGGCTTCTCGGTCGAGCATCATTTCAACCCTATCGAAAGCCTGATGTCGCAACCCACCGTCTATTGCATGGGAGCGGGGTTCAATACCCGGCGGTTGCGGATAGGGCCGATGGGCTTTGTGGTTCCGCTCCACCATCCGATCCGGTTGCTGGAGGAGATCGCTACTTTGGATCAGGCCATCGGCGGGCGCCTGATCGTTGGCCTGGTCTCCGGTATTGTCCCCAGCCTGCTCACCACCTGGGGCGTTGACTTCGAGCTGCGCCGCGACGTGACCCTGGAGGCCCTGGAACTCATCGCAACCGCCTTTAAAACCCCCGACGGCGAACCCTTCAGCTTCAAAGGGGAATTTTTCGAGGTAAAAAACGTCCGTCTGGCGGTGCCGCCGGTGCAGCGACCTCATCCGCCGATCTGGCTGCAAAGCCGTGACCCGCGCACCCTGGAAGTGCTCGCCCAGCGCGGAATCGACACCGGCTATTTTTATTTCTTCCCGCGTGAGGAAGCAGCGCGGCGCTATCCCGAGTATCTGCGCCGATGGCGCGCGCAAGGCTGGACGCGCAAGCCGCGGATTTCCTATTTGACCCTGGTTTACGTCGATGAAACCGACCAGCGCGCCCGCGAGCGTGCGATGCCCAATGCGTTGGAAGCCTTGCGTAAATTTCTCGCCAATGGCGGCAACCCCGATGCGGCGCAGGCCAACATGAACAATATCGCCCGGCTATTCGAGCAACGCGGCGAGCCAGGCGGGGCGCAAATTATCCGCAACCTGCAGAATCCCGACTACCTGTTGGAAAACGATCTATATTTCATCGGCGCTCCCGATACCGTGGCCGCGCAAATCAAAGCCGCGGCCCGCGAGGGACTGTTCAACGTACTGTTGTGCGAGTTCAACTTCGGCTCGTTGGCGGAAGACGACGTGATGCGCTCGATAAAGCTGTTCGCCAGCGAAGTGATTCCGCACCTGCGCGGCTTCGAGCCGATCTAGCCGCGCCCAGCGGTGCGCCATCTCTGGGGAAGGTTTGGTGCGCTATGCATGGGGGATTGGGGATGAGCGAGGAAATCCGCCGGGGGTGGCCAGTAATCGCCGGATTGCTCCTTATCGAAAGCATGTTCTGGGCCTCGTGCACCGGAACCATGGAGGTCTTCTTTCATCCCTTAATCCGGGAGTTCGCCGCCAGCCACGAACAGGTCGCGCGGATCCCGACTGTCTTTTTGCTGATGGTCGCGCTGACCTCGCCGATCGCAGGATGGCTGTGCGACCGGGTCCGAATCCCCTGGCTGATGGCGGCAGGGGCGCTGCTCGCAGGCGGCGGCTTGCTGCTCGCCAGTCAAGCGCGCAGTTTAGGTGAGTTGATTGCGCTCTATTGCCTGATCGGAGTGGGCGCCGCCGCCGGCACCATGCTGCCCTCGATCGTGCTGGTCAGCGAATGGTTCGCCGAGCAGCGCGGCTTGGTTATCGGAATCGTGTTCAGCGGGCTGGCTCTGGGCCTGCTTTACAACCCTCCGCTCTTTTCTTTTCTCGCCCTGCGTTACGGCTGGCGCTGGTCGATCGCGCTGGTGGGCGTGCAGGTTCTAGTTTTCGGCCTGGGTATCGACTTGATCCTGCTGCGTCCGCCACCGAGCGCGCAACTGCGTGTGACCAAGGCGCGCACCAGCGAGCCGGGTCTGGAGCTGGGCGCCGCGATGCGCACCGCGGCTTTCTGGCTGCTGATATTGCTCAATTTCCTGTTCCTGGCGGTGATGGGCGCGGTTTACTTCCACGTCGTCCCCTATTTAATGAGCCTGGGATTCGGCGCTCAGCGCTCCGCCACCTTGCTGGGGCTGCAAAATCTATCGCTGCCCGCCGGACTTATCATCACCGGCTGGGCCGCCGACAGGTTCGATCCGAGGTGGGTGCTGATCGTCAACTGCTTGCTGCTGGGAGTAGCGGTAATGGGACTGATGGGCACCGCCGTGTATCCGCCCATCATGCTGGTATACATGCTGTTCTACGCTTCCACCCTCGGCGCCACCGGCCCCACTGTCCCGCTGATCATCATCCAGAGCCTGGGCATTCGCCGTCTGGGTACGATCAACGGCGCGACCAACTCCGCCGGACAACTGGGCGCCGCGGCCGCGGCCTGGTTGACCGGGCGGCTGGCTGACGCCACCGGCGGCTACATGCTGGCCTTCCAACTCGCGGTCGCCTACTGCCTGCTAGCCGCGCTGTGCACCTGGATGGTGCGCCCGGCCCAGGGACGCGACCAACTGCAACCCGCGCTGGCCTCGGCCGCGCCCTGACGACATTTTCGGATAGCCAACCCAGGGGTGGAAAGCGATAGACAGACTGCAAACGTCGCAAAGTGAAAGGGAGATAGGATCGATGAGCAAGCCCCGCTTGGCTGTAGCCTGTTCCCTGGCCGCGATCGGATACCTAGCGGTCACGATGTGCCACTTGCGCTGGAATGGTCTTGCCATGGGACAAACGGCGCCGGCCGCCGAGCAGCTCCAATTGGGCGCCAAGGTTCCCGCCATCCCACAGATCGCGGCGCCGGTGGAATCGGCCAAATTTCAAAAGATCGTCGATAGCATCCCCGGCGGTCCGATCCAGCCCTGCATGGAGTTGGCCGATCCCTATCCTGAGTTCAACAGCATCGCGATCGACCCCAAGAACGGCCTAGCGGTCTTAAGCGACACCAATCTCAAGAGCGCACTAGTCTATCCCCTCGGGGTCAAGGCCGATCCCGCCGATCGCATGCCCACGCGCTACCGCGCTTGGATCAAAGGGCCGGCGACCTGGCTATCGTTCGCGACTGGGGTGGGGATCGATCCGGTTCGGCACGAATTCTATGTCGCGGAAAACGACTATGGCGATGATATCGCGCGCTTTCCCTATACGGCCGAGGGTAACTACCCCGCCCAGGTACTGGCGATTCCGCACGGCGCCTATGGACTGGCGGTAAGCCAAAAGTATCGCCAACTCGCAATCTCGATCGAGCACACCCCGCAGATCATATTTTATCGGCTCGACGCCACCCAGGTCGATCCGCCGCTGCGCTCCATCCGCGGCGAACGCACCAAGCTGGCCGACCCCCACGGAATCTTCTGGGAGGAGAAGAACGGCGAGATCTATACAGTCAACCACGGCAACTGGAACCGCGGCAACTGGGACCCCGACGACAATCGCGGCGGCCGTTATTATCCGCCTTCGATCACGGTTTACGCCGACGACGCCAAGGGCAACGTCCCGCCACGACGGATGATCCAAGGCAACCTGACCCAGCTCAACTGGCCCAGCGCGATCGCGGTTGACAATCGTCACGACGAGATCTTCGTGGCCAACACGGTGGGCAATAATGTCCTGGTCTTCGCCCGTACCGGCGTGGGTAACGTCGCACCGATTCGAGTACTGGGCGGGGCGCGCAGTTTGATCGACCATCCGATGGGGGTAGCTTACGACCCCGCGCGCGACGAGCTGTGGGTGGCCAACTTCGGCCACACTGCGGAGATTTTCCCCCGCACCGCAACCGGTGACGTCTCCCCAAGCCGAGTTATTCGCAACGCCCCGGCGGACGCCGGCCATACCGACTTTGGCAATCCGATGGCGCTTGCCTACGATTCGCGGCGCGATGAAATCCTGGTGCCCAATTGAGTGACCGATCCGCGTATCGCGGCCTTTGCCCGGGTGGCAAGTGGAAATCTCAACGCAGCCCGCGCGATCGAAGGACAGCGCACCAAACTCACCCGCGTCGCTCATGGGATCGCCTACGATCCGATTCACGACCTGATCATCGCGGCCGAACCGCTGGCTGGCTCGTTGGTCTTCTTTCGCGGCGGAGCCAACGGCAACATCCCGCCGTTGCGGGTGATTCAAGGACCGCACACCGGAATTCATCAACCGCTGCAAGTGACGGTGGATCCGGTGCATAACGAAGTCTGGATCGCCGATTTCGGCGGCGCGCGGCTGGCCGCCTACCCACTGTTCGGCAACGGTGACGTGGCGCCCCTTCGCGTCATCTCCAGCGCCCGCACCGGCATGCGATTGCCGGCGGGAGTGGCGGTCGATCCGCAAACCAATCTGGTGATCGCGGCTGCCCGCGACGCGCATTATCACGGTGGGCTGTACATCTTCAAGCGCACCGACAACGGCGACGTCGCGCCGCTGCGCGTTATCAGCGGCCCAACCACGGGGCTATTGGGCGTTTGGCACGTGCAGGCCTGGCACGGCATCATTTACGCCACCGCGCTCAACTCCGCCTACCGGATGCCTTACGATCCGGGCGGCCATGCCCCGATGCCCGGATGCAAGGGGCCGATTTCGGAATTCGCACCCGGGCCGCTGGGCTTTATCGGGATCTGGAAGGAGACCGACAACGGGGACGTGGCGCCCCGCGGGATCATCCGCGGCGCCGATACCCAGATCATCGAACCGGGCGGATTGGCGCTCGATCCGCGCGACGGCGAGATTTTTGTCAGCTCCGGCCGCATCAACGGCATCACAGGCTACCTGACGCCACAATTCTTCGCGCCCTCGCTGTCGACACCGGATTAGCTCCGCGGCTTTTCGGTCACTCGCCGGCCGCCCGGCGAAATTGACAGAATCGCAAAGGCCGCTGGAGAAGCGTTCACCCACGGGGAGTAGTTCCCGCCGCGACGTCGTGCTGTCGGCCAAACGCCACTTCTCTTTGCCCCTGAACTTTTTCTTGGCGGCGACGACGGGGCTCGCGACACCCAGCGGTGCTGCGCAAATCTCCGGGGGCACGGCTATCAACCTTGAAAAGTCTGGAGCAAAGCGAGCGAGTTGGGCTCCGAAGTCGTTCGCGCAAACCCACGTTTGTCGCCGACAGGCTCAGGCCGCGGAACGCGGCAACGCCTGCTGTACCATCGGGGCGTAAAGCGGCCGGCAGGCCAGCACAGCCATGCCGACAATCAGCGCAACCGCGATGTTGACGCCCAGCGCCGCCGTATAAGTGTGGGTGCGGTCGAAAATCCGTCCCGCACTCAGCGGTCCCAGCGCGCTGCCCAAAGTAAAGCCGATACTGGTCAAGCCCGAGATAGCACCAAAGCGCTTAAGCCCCAGCGATTGCATGGTGAGCAGCGGCAGCAACGCCAGCGGGGCGCCCCAACATAAGCCGTAAACCACTATCGCCGGCAAAAGAAAAGCCGGGCGCGACGCATTCAGGAGCAGGGACAGGCCAATCGCCGTACCCATGAAGGCAGTCGCCATCGCCCAGCGGCTACCGGTCCAATCGGCCAGGTAGCCAAGGATTACCTTGCCCAATGCGGTCAACAGCAGCACCGCGCTTAAAGCCGCCGCGGCCCGATTCAAGCCGTAGCCGATACTCGTCAGATAGGAGACGAGATGGCCCAGGATGCTATTGGCGATCCAGCCGAAACTGAATTGGCCTATGACCACCAGCCAGAATTCTCGAGTACGTAGCGCTGCGCCAACCTCCATGCCGCGCTCCGCAATGGGAGGAGCCGTACCGACTCGGGCCTGCGCCGGCCGGCTGCGGAGCAGAGCGACAATCGGAATCACGGGGAAGATGAAGGGTACTCCCAGCGCCATTTCGGCCACCCGCCAATCGTAATGGGTGATGAAATAAGTTATGAACGGAACCGCCGCGGCGGCGCCAAACGCCGCGCCGGTCATAGTCAAGCCTAAGGCGAAGCCGGCGCGCTCGCCAAACCAGGCCCGGATGATGAGGGAGACCGGAATCACGCAACCGATGCCCACCCCGACGCCGACGGCGCCGTAGGCAAGCAGCAGCAGTGGGAAGCTCGGGGCTATCGCGAGGGTACCGAAACTAATCCCCACCAGCGCCAGGCCGATGATGATAACCGGCTTGGGATCCAGGAAAGTGAGCAACCCGCCGGCGATCAGCGAGCCCAGGCAGACCCCTACCGAAGGCAAGCTGGAGATCAAAGAGACGGCTTGGCGACTGATATGAAAGGCTACCGAAATAGAATGGTAGAAGAGGCCACCGGTGGCCAGCGCGGCACCGAAGAGCATCGCCGTGGCGAGCCACAACCCGGCAAGCACCAACCATTTGCTGCGTGCGTGCTCCATCCGCGCCTCCTGGCCGCGATCGGCCAATACGGAGTTGGGAGTTTACCCGGAAAGTTGCTCCAGAGGTCAAGCGCCAGGCGTTATCCAAAAGACAGGCGAAGCTTTTACCGGGCCAAGATTCAGCCGTCGCCGCCAAGGCGAGTTGACGACATCTTGGAACGGCGGATTTGCGTAGCTCGAGCGCGAATAAGGCAGGGATTCGCCGAGTATTGGATCAGTCGCGAGGCTGAAATCGCCTGAAGGCTCGGGCAGACAGCAAGTTTTTCCGCTTGCGGGTCTCCGGATCCCACCCCAGAGTCCCCTCCATGCTGCGCTCCAGGAGGGCCCGGGCTTCGTCGTCGGTGCGTCGATGATCGTGCTCCAGGTGCTCGATGACTCCGTTTGCGGGCTGGATATTACACAGTGGACAGCGGGTGGGTCCCGTCATTGCGCTTGCTCTCCGTTTGGTTGCCAAAAAACCGCGACCACCAGATGGTAGTGGCGCGGCCAACGCGCCGATGGCGAGTGGCGCAAAATGGCGCCGCCGCCTCACCTGCGGATCCAAGCTCGGGACCGCGCTTAGCCGACAGCACATCAAGAGAACGTGGAGTGCGCGGTGGTGAGCGCGGCCAGCGTGCCGAGCGGGAGCTCGGGCACTCGAAGGATCGCGACCGGTGGATGGCGCGGCCGATCGCCGCCCTTGCCCTCCACCTCGCGGGGTTCAAGGAACCGCATTCGCGTGGTGCTGATACCGGCGAAAATGCCGGCGTGGGCGCGGCGTCCCTCGGGCGCCGCGGCTTGGAAACGTACCGTGATCAGAGGGATCCCTTGCCTCACTTTGAGGGAGAGAACCTCTCCAGGCCACCATCTGCCCTTGCCAAAGCGCACAATCCAAATCCAAACGGAACTGCCCGGCACGAGTTTGGCTATCTCCCGAGGTTCCATCGCTCTTCCCCTCTCTCGTTAGTTGTTGCCGGGAAATAGGGAGCGCTCGGCCCGGCCTAGAGCATCGAACATCGCGCCGGTGCTGGGAGCCGCGAGCAACATTGTGGTCGCTTCGGGCCGGGCAAAGAGCTGCGCGAGCTTGGCCAGCCAGGGCAGGTGCAACTCATAGAATTTCAGACCGAGCACGAAGATCAGGTGGGTCGGCCGGCAATCCAAAGCATCGAAATCAATCCCTGACAGGGACCGACCAAGAACCATGAAGGGACGCGCGATTTGTTCGGGATGGCGATCGAGGGTGTGCAGAAAGGCCACGCCGTTACCCACCGCACTGGGCATGCTCTGCTCGCGCTCGAGCAGAGCACCCACAAACCAGCTTTTGTCGCGCACTAGCCCTAGCCCGCTGGCAAGTTCGGCGAGCGCCTCAATCGCGACACTTTTCGACTCTGCTGTGAGCGCGGGGAGGATATGGCTGGGTTGGAAACAGCTTTCAAAATTCAGCCGGAGACGGGGGGCCGAATAGGTCTCGTCGCGTTGTAGATGTTGCGGGATCACCCCCAGCATCTGATCGTCCAGCCAAGCATCCAACATCGCCTTGCGAAAGCGCCATTGGTTACCGATTTTGACGCCGGGCAGTGTGCCTTCGGAGACGAGCTTTAGCACCGTTCTTCCGTTTATAGCCAAGTAATCCGCAACTTGACGGGCGGTCATCAGGCGGTCGGTCAGCTCCAAGGAGTTTTCCGTTATTTTACGGATTAAGCTTGACACACGTCTGAGACTACGTCAGATTACGTAGAAATGCAACGAATTCTCACATGGCTAAGATAATCCGCTTCGAACCTTTCGCTTGGCGTTCCCAAACCACTTTGCACGCGGTGTTCACGGCCGGCGAAAAGAGTCATTTGCACGATCAGGTATTCCGAGGCTGCGAGCTGGACCGGGTCGATTTTTCCGAGGCGAATTTGTGCGAGGCGGTCTTTTTCAGAGTTTCGCTAAGCGGTTGCGATTTTTCGCGGGCTGACCTGCGCGGCGCGAGTTTTGTGGGGTGCGATCTGCGCGGCGCCAACTTCACGCAGGCGGTTTTTGGCCAGACCCGCTTTGATAACAGTTGGCTTATCGACGTGCGCGGGTTGTCGCATTGGATGATTGGTTACCTCAGAAGCCACGGCGGTTTGTTGTGGCCATCATGACGAGCGCAGCGCGCATCAGGCTGAACAGGATGGTTGCATGACGGCGGGCAAAAGAAATGGCATCGGCGCCGCCGCCTCCAGCTGGGTGGGGCCATATAAGATTGGTGATTACTTGGCGCGCGTGGTCAGCGACCGCGCATGCCGGCCGCCCGATGCGCCGGGCGTCTATCTGGTGTCCGAGCAAGCGTGGCATGGGTTGCCCAATCAGGGAGCAAATTTGGTCTATGCGGATCAAGCGCCCTACTTGCGCTACCGTATCGGTCAGTTGATGTGCGATCTGCTTGGCTTTACCAGCGATGATCCCGCGCAAGGGGAGGCTTACGAGCATCGTGGCGGCCATTTTTTGTGGCACCACTATTGTCTGCAGCAAGGTACCGAACCACTGAATCTATATTTTGCGTGGTGCGCTCAGTGCCAATGCATCGACTGCGCGATTAACGCCTTGTTGGAGTTAACTCCGATGGCGGCAGAATTGGCACGGCGGCAGAGTTGTAACAAGCACGTCCCACCTTTGGAGCTTGCCTACAATTGCTCGGTCATGCTGCCAAGCTTGCGCTTTCAATCGAGGAATTCGAGCCACAGTTGAGGGAGCCCGCCAGCGCACGCCGCAAGTTGGTCGTGGAGTGGAGTGGAGTACTGCATTCATGCATCTGAATATTCGCCAAGCCTCAAAAATTCTTAGTGTTTCCGAAAAGAAGGTCAATCAATGGATTGAGCGCGGCATCCTACGCTCGGATTCCGTCAACCACCACAGCCAACTTCACCGCAGCGATTTGTTGGAACAAACCTGCTCGCGCGAGATCGACATTCGGGCCGAAATTTTCGGACCACTCGATACCAAGGCCGGGCCCGAATTGTCGCTGGTCGATGCGTTGGGCCGCGGCGGCGTCTTTCGCGCCTCCGGGGAGGCCGACAAGCCGACCGTGTTGCGCGCCATGGTCGGCGCCCTGGCGATACCCTCGACGGTTGACCGCGAGGCGGTGGCGCAAGTTTTGCTGGCCCGCGAGGCGCTGGGCTCCACCGCCATCGGCCAAGGCATTGCCATCCCGCATGTCCGCCGGCCGATCCTCCTGGACGGCTCGCGCGGTTCGCTCTCGCTCTTCTACTTCGATCGCGGGATCGATTTCGACGCTCCCGACGGTCAACCGGTCCACGCGGTTTTTCTGCTCCTCAGCCCCACCGCTCGCATTCATCTGCGTTTGCTGTCGCAACTGTCGTTTGCGCTGTACGATGAGCGGCTCCGCGCGGCTTTGGCACGGCAGGCGCAGGCGGCGGAAGTCATCCAGGAAGTGCGGCGAGTGGAACTTGCTGGTGGGCAGCCCGGCGCTCGCGCCGCGCGTGTATCGTGACGGCGCTGCTCGGCTCGTTGTCGCTCTTTGCCGCTGGCGCCTTGGCCTCGCTGCTCTTGTCCCGGCGAGGCCGCTGGTCCACCTATTGCGGCGCTGGCGCGATCGTCGCGGGTGCCGGATTGGGACTAGTACCCGCACTGCACGCGGTCCTGGGCGGTGCGCCGCAGTCATTTCGGCTCGCTTGGGATGTCCCTTACGGTAGCCTGGATCTGCGCTTGGACGCGCTCTCGGCCTTTTTTTTGTTACCGATTTTCGTGATCGCGCCACTCGCCGCGCTCTATGGTAGCCGGTACCTGGAAGCTTATCGTGGGCACAAGGCACTCGCCCCGCAGTGGTTTTTTCTCAACTTGCTGGTGGCCAGCATGGTGATGGTGGTGCTGGCGCGCAACGCGCTGCTCTTTCTAATGGCCTGGGAGCTGATGGCGCTTACCTCGTTTTTTTTGGTGACCTTTGAGGACGAACAGGCGGCAGTGCGCCAAGCCGGCTGGATCTATCTGGTCGCCAGCCACATCGGCACCGCCTTTCTTTTCGTTCTGTTCATTTTGCTGGGCAGGACGAACGGCTCCCTGGATTTCGATCGCTTCAGCGCCGCCCCGGGAACCGGAGTGCTGTTCGTGCTGGCGCTGATCGGCTTTGGCACCAAGGCAGGCTTCGTGCCGCTGCATGTATGGCTGCCCGAAGCCCATCCCGCCGCGCCCAGTCACGTCTCGGCGATCATGTCCGCGGTCATGATCAAAACTGGCATTTACGGCCTGCTACGCATCCTGACCTTGCTCGGACCTGCGCAGGCCTGGTGGGGGTGGACGCTGTGCCTGATCGGGTTGAGTTCGGGAATTCTGGGCGTCCTGCTCGCGCTGGCGCAACCCGACCTCAAGCGGTTGCTGGCCTATTCCAGCGTCGAAAACATCGGCATCATCGCGCTTGGCCTCGGCGTGGGAGTTATCGGCGTGAGCATGGACCGGCCGGTGGTCGCGGTGGCGGGTTTTGCCGGCGCGCTGCTGCACGTGCTCAACCATGCGTTGTTCAAAAGCCTGCTTTTCCTGGGCGCGGGTAACCTTGCCCATGCCACCCACACGCGCCAAATCGACCGCCTGGGCGGGCTCTTGAGCAAGATGCCGGGGACGGGCGCAACCTTTCTGGTCGGCGCAGCGGCGGTCTCGGGTTTGCCGCCATTGAACGGATTTATCGGCGAGTTCCTGATCTACGTGGCTAGCTTTAAAGGTGTGCTCTCCCTGAACCCCTCCCAGCGCGCGCCCATGCTTGCCACCATTGCCGGACTGGCCCTGATCGGCGGCTTGGCGGCCGCTTGTTTCACTAGGGCTTTCGGAATGGTGTTTCTGGGTCACCCGCGCAGCCAAGCAGCGGAACGTGCCAATGAGGCCAAGGTGGCGATGCTGGTACCCGTTTTCGCGCTGGCCGGGGCGTGCCTGTTGGTGGGACTATGCGGCGCCGCGGTCATCCGCTCGATGGACGCGGTAGTAGCCACGGCCACCGGCCTGCCCTCGCTGAAGGTGACGGCCGCTCTCGCACATCAAGCCGGCGTGGTGGCGATGGTCTGCGACTTTGGCGCAGCGGCGCTGCTGCTGACCGCATTGCTGAGCGCGGCCAGGGCCAAGATGTTGGCCGGTCGCGAGGTCCGCATTGCCCCGACGTGGGACTGCGGTTATGCCAGCCCGTCGGCGCGCATGCAATACACCGCTTCCTCATTCGCGCAACCGCTGACAGACAGTTTCGCCATGCTCCTGAAAACCCGCCAGGTCTTCACTGTGGTGGGGTCGGGGATTTTTCCCCAACACGCGGAGTTTCGCTCCCACACCGACGACCCTTATCAGCGCTATCTGTTTGGACCCCTCTTTCGTCGGATTAGCCGGGCAATGGGCAGTTTGCGACCGTTTCAACAGGGCAAAGTGCAGCTTTATGTCCTGTATATCGCAGTGACCCTGCTCCTGCTCTTTCTTTGGCAGATCGCCTGAAAGCATGAGTGCCGGTTCTCCGATACCACTGGTTGTCGCGCTGCTTCTGGCACCGCTGATGCAGGGGGTGATCGTCCGTACCAAGTCGGTGATGGCTGGACGCACCGGGCAAGCACTGCTCCAGCCCTATCGAGAGGTATGGAAGTTGCTGCGCAAGGGCGCGGTTTATAGTCAAACTACCTCCTCGGTCTTCCGCTTGGGTCCGGTCATTGGGCTAGCCGCCGTGGTGCTGGCCCTGACCCTGGTGCCGTTGGGAAGCTTCAGCGGGTTGGCGTCGTTTTGGGGCGATTTTGTCGTACTGGCGTATTTGCTAGGGCTCGGGCGCTTTTTTACGGTGCTAGCGGCGCTAGATACCGGCTCCAGCTTCGAAGGCATGGGGGCCAGCCGCGAGGTCACCTTCGCGGCTTTGGCAGAGGCGGCTTTTCTGTTGTCGTTGGCGGGATTAGTTCGCGCCACCGGCGAGCTGTCGCTCACTGCGATACTTACCTCGCTCAGTGCCACCAGTTGGGCCCACGCCGCGCCTCGGCTCGGATTGGCGCTGGCCGCGTTGGTAATCGTCGGCCTGAGCGAAAACGCTAGGATCCCGGTTGACGATCCAACTACGCATCTGGAATTGACAATGATCCACGAAGTAATGGTGCTCGATCACGGCGGGCCGGATCTGGCCATGATTGAGTATGGCGCGGCGCTCAAGATGTGGCTATTCGCCAGTATCATCGGCGCGGTCGCGGTACCCTGGCACGCCGGCTGTGGATGGATCGATCTCGGGCTCGGCGTCGGCGCAATCATGGGCATGGCGATCCTGACAGGCCTGATTGAGTCCGCGATGGCGCGCCTGCGCTTGTTGCGGGTACCGCAGTTGTTACTCACCGCAATCGTGCTGGCTGGGCTGGCATTGGCCCTTTGAGGCGCAAAGCAGATGAGCCAACTGAGCAACTCGATGCTGGTGCTCCTCATCCTAACCGGGTTCACGCTTTTGGGCTCCAGTCGCCTGGTGGCCTGTATCCGGGCCATTGCCGTGCAAGGCCTGATACTGGGGTTGCTGGCCATCTCGCTGCAGGACGGCGACCTGTCCGCCAGCGGCCTGCTGCTTCCTGTCCTGACCGCAACGGTCAAGGGTTTGCTGCTGCCAGGGCTGTTGTTCCGGGCCATGCGCGAGGCCGACACGGTGCGCGAAGTCGAGCCCCTGATCAGTTACAACCTCTCGCTCATCGCCGGGGCGGCCAGCTTGGCACTTGCACTGTGGTTGGGACAGCGCTTGCAACTACCCAATCAGCCGTTGTCCCTTTTGCTGGTCCCTGCGGCTCTGTTCACCAGCGTGGTCGGCCTAATCGTCATAATGAGCCGCCGAAAAGCCCTGACTCAGGTGCTGGGATACTTGGCCTTGGAAAACGGCGTCTATGCATTCGGCACAGCCGCCACATTGCGGCTGCCAGTGCTGGTGGAACTCGGAATCTTACTCGATGTCTTCGTGGGAGTGTTGGTAATGGGTATCGCCATCTTTCATATCAGCCGGGAGTTCGATCATATCGATACCGACAAACTAGTCGCACTGACCGACCAGCTGTGATGATTGCGTTGCTCCTGCTCATACCGGCTTGCAGCGCCGTCGCGGCTTTTTTCGTGGCCTCGGACCGTGGTCGCCGCGCGCTTTTGATTGGCGCCGCCGGCTCCAATGCTGGATTAAGCCTTGCCACCTGGATTGTTCAGCCGGCGCCGGTATTGGGCGGCTGGCTGGCCGAGGACGCGCTGGGCAGACTGATCGAGACCCTTACCAGTCTGCTGTTTTTAGCGGTCGCGATTTACGCGGTAGCCTATCTGGCTGAAGAACAACGGCAACCGCACAACGATTTCGAAGAAGGCTTCATTTTCTCCAACGCGCGCGAGGCGAGTTTTACCGGATGTCTGCTGCTGTTCTTGGCGGCGATGACCCTGGTCGCCCTCAGTCAGCAGCTCGCTTTGCTCTGGGTCGCGGTCGAAGCAACTACTCTGGCCAGCGCCCCGCTCATCTACTTTCACCGCCACCATCGCTCGTTGGAAGCGGTTTGGAAGTACCTGCTGATCTGTTCGGTAGGAATCGCGCTGGCGCTACTGGGCATTTTCTTTTTGGCCGTGGCGGCGACCAATCGCGACGGAAGCAGCATCGCGCTGACCCTATCCGAGCTCATTCTGAACGCGCGCCAGCTCAGCGGCCCCTGGTTCAAGGCGGCGTTTTTGTTGTTGCTGGTGGGCTATGGAACCAAGATGGGGTTGGCCCCATTTCACGCCTGGCTCCCTGACGCGCACAGCGAGGCCCCTTCGGTGGCATCAGCCCTTCTATCGGGGGCGCTACTCAATTGCGCCTTTCTGGGCATTTTGCGAGTCCAGCAAATTTCCGTGGCCGCTGGACTTGCGCCGTTCGGTGACCGGCTATTGTTGTTGTTCGGTCTGCTTTCGATGGCGGTAGCGGCGGTGTTTATTTCGGGGCAAACCGACTATAAACGCATGCTTGCCTACTCCAGTGTCGAGCACATGGGGATTCTCGCGGTCGGGGTCGGCTTGGGCGGTGCCGCGGTCTTCGGCGCGGTGCTTCACATCATTAATCATTCCTTGACCAAGGCGATGCTCTTTTTGGTCGCCGGTAACCTGTTGGCGGTTAATCGGACCAAAAACACCGCGGAAATAAGCGGAGCGCTGACCTTGATGCCGGTGTCGGGAGCGTTGTGGGTGTTCGGTCTATTCGCGATCATCGGCTCGCCGCCTTTCGGCCCGTTCCTGAGCGAATTTGTTATTTTAAAAGCCGCGATCGATCAGGGCCACGTTTTAGTCGCCGTGATCTACTTGTTGCTTTTGGCCGTCATTGTGGCCGCGATGACGGCTCCGGCGCTGGCCATGGCGCAAGGCGCGCCCGCCAAGGGTGCACTCCCACCAGCGACCAGAAGCGTGGCCCTGAGTGCAGTTCCGACGACGCTGGGATTGGCGGTCCTGGTAATGGGGCTTTACCTGCCCCCAGTCCTGGCGCGCGCGCTGCGTGAGGCCGTGCGCCACCTCGGTTGACCATGACGATTTCCTTGCCGGTATTTCGCAACGGCGAAGCCACGCCGCTGGATGGCGTGCCCTGCCTTGGGATCGCTGAGTTCAGAGCCCAAATCCTCTCCGCGGTGCGCACCGGTTATCGCCTGACCGCGCTGTTCGGCATGCCCGCGGAAGATGCTCAGGTCCAATTGATCGCCATACTGGCCGACTCGGTAGCCGCTAGGCTGATCGCGCTGCGAGCCGAAGTCAAGGACGCCTATCCTTGCCTAACCGTCGAATGCCCGCAAGCACATTGGTTCGAGCGCGAAATCGCCGAGCAGTGGGACATCGAGCCGCAGGGCCATCCCTGGCTGAAACCGCTGCGCTTTCAACCGCCCTATCGATCGCACCATGGTACGAATTCTCCGCTCGCGGGCGTAACCGAGTTTTTCCAGGTTCACGGGCAAGAAGTCCACGCGGTCGCAGTGGGCCCCGTGCACGCCGGGATTATCGAGCCCGGCCATTTTCGCTTTGAATGCCGCGGTGAAAGAGTTCTGCATCTGGAAATTGCGCTGGGCTATCAGCATCGCGGAGTCGAGGCCGCGCTGATTGGCGGGCCCAATAAACGCACCATCCACTTGATCGAGACGCTATCGGGAGACAGCTCCATAGGGCACGCGAGTGCCTATTGCGAAGCTTTAGAGGGGTTAAGCGCGAGCGCGGCTCCAGCCCGCGCGCAAATTCTGCGCGGGATCGCGCTGGAATTGGAACGGATCGCCAACCACGCGGGAGACCTCGGGGCGCTAGCCGGGGACGTCGGCTACCTGCCGACGGCCGCCTATTGCGGCCGTATCCGCGGCGATATTCTGAATCTCACCGCAGCTATCTGCGGTAGCCGATTTGGTCGCGGTATGCTCAGACCCGGCGGCATTTTATTCGATGTGGATGCGCAACTTGCCATGGAGCTGTCGCGCCGCCTGGAGCAAGCCTTGAAAGACCTCGCGGATGCTACCCGGCTGATGTGGGATTCGCCCTCGGTCCAAGCGCGTTTTGAAGATACCGGCGTGATCAGCCGCGACGTTTGCGAAACGCTGGGACTTGTCGGCCCCGTCGCCCGCGCTTGCGGGGTCGAGCGCGATATCCGATTGGATTTTCCCAGCGGCATCTTCAGATTTGCTCAGATTCCGATTTCGACTTGCAAGACCGGCGATGTCTTCGCTCGGGCCTGGATGCGGTGGCTGGAAATCGAGCGCTCTGCCGTGTTCGTCCGCGAACAATTGGCGTCGCTTCCCGGGGGCCCGCCGCGGGTCTCGTTGGCCCCGCTCAGGCCCGCGCACCTGGTGGTTGCTCTCAGCGAGGGCTGGCGCGGGGAGATTGCGCACATCGCGATCACCGACCATGCCGGACGGTTTGCAGCATATAAGGTAGTCGACCCCTCCTTTCACAACTGGATCGGCCTTGCGATCGCAATGCGCGCTCAGCAGATCTCCGACTTTCCGCTATGCAACAAGAGCTTTAACCTTTCCTATTGCGGTCACGACTTGTGAGGTAACTCAGTGGCTAGTTTGTTGCTCACCCGTCTCAGGCAGGGCAAGCGTACGTTGGCCTTCCCGGATGCGGCGCCCTCCCTACCCGATCGTTTTCGCGGCTTGCCAATTATCGACCAGTCGCGATGCCCCTCGGATTGCGACGCCTGCGTCGAGGCCTGCCCAACCGACGCCATAACCAATGATGGGCCAGTGACCATCGACCTGGGCCGCTGCCTGTTCTGTCCAGAATGTGCCAACGCCTGCCCGCAAGCAGCGCTTGAGTTCGGTTCGGACTATCGCTTGGCCGCTAGCGAGCGCGCCGATCTTATGCTACCCGCTGGGCGTAGCCTGCCCCGGGCGCGCCAACTTGCTGATGACATTCATCGCATTCTCGGTCGAGCACTCAAGCTCCGGCAGGTCAGCGCCGGCGGTTGCGCCGGGTGCGAAGCGGATGTCAACGTGCTCAGTACAGTGACATACGACCTGAGCCGCTTTGGTATCCAGTTCGTGGCCTCGCCACGACATGCCGACGGCCTGCTGATTACCGGCCCGGTAACGCGCAACATGCGGCTGGCGCTGGAAAAGACCTATGCGGCGATTCCTGCCCCAAAAATTGTCATCGCCGTGGGTGCGTGTGCGATATCGGGCGGTCCGTTTCGCGACCATGGCGAGGTCCTCAATGGCGCCGGCAGCATCCTATCCATAGACCTGTTCGTTCCCGGATGTCCGCCCCATCCAATCTCCATTCTCGATGGAATCCTGCGCCTGGTGGGTAAAATCAAAAGCGTGGCATAAGCAGACCGCGCGCAACGGTCGGAATTGACGGGGCACGGCGCCTTGGCTGATCGACGGTCTGACGGGCGGATGGGTGGTCGCGACCCATGAGCCCCCCTTCTCAGGCCACAACAGCGAGCCGCAAAACCACTAAAAGAAGGGGATGCGCATCGTGACCAGCCATTGATGGTTGTATCCGCGGGATTCGGTGGCGGCAAACTGCAGCCCGGTACCCAGCACGAAGTAGGAGTGCTCGCTCAGCCGGAAACGGCCCGCGATTATGCCCGGAGTCAGATAGAGTTGCTGCTGGCCGTGGTCGTTACCGTTGGGGTAGGACACCCACATCGCCTCGAATTCCGGCCATAGCGGCACGGTCCATTCACCGATGTGAAAGCGATTGCCGTACTGAAACGTGCTGTTCCAGACAATCGGCGTACCCAGCGTGCTGGTCGCTCCGTCCGGGATGTTGGGACCGATCGTTGCCTGGTAATCGAACTCACCATATCGCGTCAGCAAGCCTTTGCCAAAGCCCAGCATCGGCAAGAAGTAGTCGTGGTTTTCCGAGACGAAGGTGGTCGAGCCTGTGGCATAGGAGGTCGACAGCATAATCGTGACCACGTAATTGCCCGCTTCGCTGGGCGAGGACAACAAACGGTACTTCACCAAGAAAGGCCAATCCGCCCAGCCCGAGGTGTGCTTGTCCACCGGTAGATTCTTGGTGATGTAGGAGGGATTGCCCAAGATTATCTCGGTGTTCTCGCTCGGAATGATCTCGGTGCCCTTGCTCAAGAAGGTGAAGGTCTGCAAGCCGTGTGGGGCAAAAGCGAAGCTGTAGTCGGTGCGAAGTTCTTGTTGCAGGGTCGGGATTACGGTGACCAGCGGCGTCATCCAGTCGGGCTGCTCCTCTTCATGCGTACGATGGACCATGTCCAGCCAGGCGTCGTACTTGGCCTTCAGGTTGATAAAGGGCGAATAAACCGTTGGCGAGGGGCCCGCCATCGCCAGCGCGGGCATCGTAACGGGCGAAGGTATCGCGCTTGGTGCAGATTGGGCCCAGGAGCGATTGGCACCCGAGATCACCAGCATAACCGCGCAGAGCGTGAAACAGGCGGCTTTCGGAAAATCTTTCATGGTTCGTTGTTATGCCATGTTATATATCTTTTGACAAGTATTCTGGCGTACATTTCTCCCCTTTGAAAAGCCTGGCGACTCGCCTGGATTGACCCACGCGCAAGCGCTTTCCTATAAGATGAAGTCAGCGCCACCAGAACCAGCGACCTGATTGCGAGGAGGCTTGCGACCCGATGTTGACACGCGCCGAAAACGAATTGCTTACCCGGGTGGGACCCGGCACCCCGATGGGCGAGATGCTGCGCGAATACTGGAATCCGGCGGTACGCGCGGAGGCCTTGGAAGCGGACGGAGCGCCGGTCCGGGTGCGCATGTTCGGCGAGAATTTCATTGCCTTTCGAGCTAGCGACGGACGGGTCGGGTTTTTCGACGAAGGTTGCCCCCATCGCTGTACCTCGCTGGCGCTGGCGCGCAACGAAGACAACGCGCTGACCTGCATCTTTCACGGCTGGAAAATCGACGTCTCGGGCAAGGTGGTCGAAGTCCCTTCCGAGCCGCCGGAGCGGCGTGCCGAATTCGCCGCCAAGGTGCGGGTGCGCCATTATCCGGTGCGCGAGGCCGGCACGATCGTGTGGGTCTATCTGGGCAAGCGCGAGCAGCCGCCGCCCTTCTTCAATTTTGAGCCGACCAATCTGCCCGCCGGTCACGTCAAGGTGTGGCGTGCGATCAATCACGCCAATTGGGTGCAAGGGTTGGAGGGGCTGATCGATTCAGCCCACGTAGGCCAGCTCCATCAGGGCCAGATCCGCAGCGGCGCCAAGGATCGGGGAATCGCCAACGACTTTCGCATGACCAACGCCACCGGCGCCCCCATGTTCGAGCTCGAGGATTGTAGCTACGGTTTTCGCGAGGCGGCGATGCGGCCGCTGCCCGACGGCAGCCGCTACGTACGCATCCGCCAGTTCGTGTGGCCCTACTTTGCCTTCATTCCGACTCCGCCAGGCTCCGAAATGGCACTGGTCGCGCCGGTGCCGATTGACGACGAATGGATGGCGCAGTGGTACATCGTCTATCGCCCCGACCATCCGCTCTCGCGCGAAGAGCAATTATGGTGCGACCATTTCGTCGAGGGCGACGACCCGGACAACTTCGCCGCGGCCGGAGGGATGGACCAAAACTGGACCCAGGATCGCGCTAAAATGAAGGAAGGGCACTGGAGTGGCATTACGCGCTCGGTGCCGTTCGAGGATTTTGCGATGCAGGAAGGGCAGGGACCAATCGTCGATCGCAGCCGCGAATACCTGGGCCACAGCGACCAGATCATCATCCGCACCCGGCGCAAACTGATCGAGGGGGCGCGCGCTTTCGCTAAAGGCGCACCGCCGCTGGGGCTGGCTCAACCTCAGGATTACAGCCGCTTGCGCTCGATGTCCACGCAACTGCCGATGGAGCGTAACTGGCGCGAGTTGGACCCGGCCTCGGTACCCTGGTGAACAGGCCCGGCGGCCGATAGCGGTCCGTTGGCAGCGATAACGCGGAGGCTAATCCAATGCTGACTCGCGAAGAAAACGATTTGCTATGCCAGGTCGGACCCGCCACTGCGATGGGTCAAATGCTGCGCCAGTATTGGACCCCGGCGCTGCGCGGCGCTCAGCTCGAGGCCGACGGCGCGCCGGTGCGCGTGCGACTGCTAGGCGAAAATTTTGTCGCCTTTCGCGCAACCGATGGGCGCGTGGGCTTTTTCGACGAAGGCTGCCCCCATCGCTGTACCTCGCTGGCGTTGGCGCGCAACGAAGATAATGCGCTGACCTGCATCTTCCACGGCTGGAAAATTGACGTCTCGGGCAAGGTGGTCGAAGTCCCTTCCGAGCCGCCGGAGCGGCGTGCCGAATTTGCCGCCAAGGTGCGGGTTGCCCACCATCCAGTACGCGAGGCCGGCGGGATTGTCTGGGTCTATCTCGGTGCTCGCACCGAGCCACCGCCCTTCTTCAATTTCGAGTTCACCCGCCTGCCGGCCGACCATGTGATCGCGCGGCGTGCGATGGTGCATGCCAACTGGTTTCAGGGCTTCGAGGGCGTGCTCGATTCGGCTCACCTCGGCCAGCTCCATCAGGGCTGGATTCGCGACGACGCCGGCAACGTCGGGATTGTCAACGACATTCAGCTCTCCAACGCCAGCAGCGGCCCGACTTTCGAGTTTCTCGAGCGCCCCTATGGCTTTCGTGAAGGCGCTCTACGCGATCTGCCCGACGGGCTACGCTATGCCCGCATCCGCGAGGTCGTCTATCCCTACTTCGCCTTCATTCCGACCCAACCCGGGCATGAATGCGCCACCATCTTCTCGATCCCAATCGACGATTACTGGTGCTATCAGTGGTACGTCGTTTACCATCCTGACCATCCGCTGAGCACTGAAGAGGCCAAGTGGGGCACCCATTTTTTGGATCCCAGCGACGACCCCAATAACTTTTGCGCCGCCCTGGGCGATGTCGACAACCTCTGGCATCAGGATCGCGCGGCGATGAAAGCCGGTCACTGGAGCGGCCTGATGCATTCGGTGCCGTGGGAAGATTTCGCAATTCAGGAAGCCATGACACCGGTCGTGGATCGCAGCCGCGAGTACCTGGGCAGCAGCGACTCGGTGATTATCCGGGTGCGCCGCACGTTGATCGAAGGGGCGCGCGCCTTTGCCCAGGGCAAGCCCGCACCGGGCTTGGCGCAGCCCGTCGATTACTCGCGCATCCGCGCGCTCTCGGTGAAGTTTCCACCCCAGCGGAGCTGGCGCGAGCTGAGCGCTTTTGACGCGCCACGGCCCTGAGGGCTGGCACCGAGCGTACGCCTCAAGGCGCCAGCACACGCTTCAGCCACTCGTCCAGGACGCGGTGCGCCGGCCCTTGCAGTTTATCGCTGCAACCGCGGCTTTGAGCGCGCAGGGCCGCGAGGTTGACTCCCGCCGTGGCTGAGATCTCGCAGGCGTGGCCAATAAACCAGCGCTCCAGGCCGGCGGCGGTGACCTCCAGGTGAAATTGCAGGGCGAGGGTCGCCGCGCCCCAGGCAAAGGCTTGATTAGGCGTAACCGGGGTGGAAGCCAGCGCGACTGCTTGCGCCGGCAGATCGAAAGTATCGCCGTGCCAATGCAGCACCTCGACGTCCTGCAGGTGACGCAGGGCAGAGGCTTTGCCGGCCGCGCTCAGTTCAAGCGCGGACCAGCCGATCTCCTTGTGCGCTCCCGAATAGACCTTGGCTCCCAAAGCGCGTGCGATTAGCTGCGCCCCCAGGCAGATACCCAAGGTCGGCCGGCCCTCGGCCAGCCGCCGCTCCAGCACGTGTAACTCCTCTCCGAGCACGGGATAGAGATTGTCTTCATAGGCCCCGATTGGACCGCCCAGAATCACCAGCAAGTCGGCCTCTCGTGCCGCGCGCCCATCGATTTCATCCAGACCGCAATCCAGATAGCGCGAGGCCAGGCCGTGAGCAGCCAGCACCGGCGCCAAATTGCCCAGATCTTCGAAGGGAACGTGCCTAATTGCGATCGCGCTCTTCATTGAAGCTTGTCGCGAAGCTTATCGCTTGCAGGCTTGCCGCTGAGCGACTCGTGCCTCTGCCGAACCCGATCTTTGCTGTCAGCCAGCAGAAGTTGTTTCAAACGATCGATATCGGGAGGTTTGACCAAATGATGGTCAAAGCCGGCTTCGTGGGCAGCCTTGCGGTCGGCTTCGGTACCGTAGCCACTTAGGGCGATCAGCCGCAGATGGCCCAGGCCGGGTATCGCGCGCAGTTCACGCGCCAACTCCAGGCCGTTCATTCCCGGCAACCCGATATCCACGATAGCGGCAAAGGGATGTTCACAACTGGCCAGGCGCAGCGCCTCCCCGGCCTCGGACGCCTTGAGCACGGCAAACCCTTCGCTGGTCAGCACTTCACTCAGCGCTTCGAGCTGGTCGAGGCTGTCTTCGACCAACAACAGCCGGTTAGCGAGTTGCACGGGCTGTAACGCAGGCAAGCGCACACAAAAGCTGGCGCCTTTGCCGGCTCCCTCGCTAGCGGCGCTGATGCTGCCGCCGTGCATTTCCACCAACCTGCGAGCCAGCCACAACCCGATCCCCAATCCGCTCAGCGTGCCGTGGTTTTCGACTTCGTAAAACATATCGAAGATCCTGGGCATCAGCATGGCAGGAATGCCTACTCCGCTATCGCTTACGCTGAGCAATAGTTCGCCCGCCTCCTTGTGCAGTCTCACCGCTATATGACCCTCAGCCGGGGTAAATTTCACCGCGTTGGAGAGCAGATTGACCATCACCTGAACCAAACGGGCGACATCGCCGTCAATGATGACGGGCCGCTCAGGGAGTTCAACGGTCAAGTTAAGCGCCTTGGCTTCGATGTCGCTCTGGCAGCTCTCCACCGCCTGTTCCACAGCCAGCCTCAGATCAACCGATGCGCGCTTGAGTTTCACTTTGCCGTAGCGAAAACGGCTGATCTCCAGCAAGTTCTCGATCAGGACCGATTGATGGCGGGCTTGGCGTTCGACGATGCTCAGGCTGCGTTGCTGGCGCTCACTCAGCGGACTGCTTTTGAGCACGCGGACCGAGAGCAGGATGGGCGAGATCTGGTTGCGCAATTCGTGCGAAAGCGTGGTCAAAAAGCGGTCGCGCTGCATATGAAGTTCGCGCGCCTCGGCTTGGGCCGCGCGGCGCGCGTCTTCGCCCGCCTGATTGTAGCTGGCGATGGAAGCTTCCTGGGAGCGGTCGACCAATTCCAGCAACGCGGTTCGCGCCGCCTCGATTTCCCCGGCATCCGCCCCATAAGTAGCGGCCTGCTCAGTCAGCGCCAACAACATCCTGCGAAAGAGATTGATCTCGCGCGCGATATCGGCCACCGAGCCGCCCTGTTGGCGGCGGATCAGGCCGTGATGGGCACCGTTTTCCTGCACCAATTGCTCTCCATGACCGGGGCCTTGCCGCAGAATAGCCATCAAGGCGTCGATCAAGCGGGGCAAATGGTCTTCGAGCTGCTCGTCCTCCAGGCGCGCCAGCCGACCGCTGAGCGGGCGCACCTGAGCGCGAAACTCGGCCAGTAAGCGAGCTTTGCGCGCGGCAATCAGGTCAGCCACATGGGGTGCGGGGAACGACGACACAATAGCCATTGATCATAGCACGCGGCTAGCTGCGGCCAGTAAAAATGGCGGGGGCTACTACCGTCGCCCCTGTGCCAAGCTATGGCCGATGAGAGTTCGCTCACGCGGGCGATTAAGCTGGACAATCATGGATTATTGCGTGACATTCGCGTATATCGGCGAGGAGCAGTTTCGCCAACCTGCGCTCGGCTGATAAATCTGCCCAAGATAAGAACTCTCCTCGGAAGGAACCTCGCGATGGCAGTAGCCAAGTCCAAGCTCCCAGCGGCCAAGAGCACTCCCCAAAAGCGCACCGAAGCCCCCTTTTGTCAACGGTATTTCGACCAGCGTTGGCTGCTCGACGCTACCGTGGCTTCGGTTGGTCTGGAATGGGACCAGCCACGCGCCTTGCTGCCGGTTCGCACCTGCGGTGCCGAAGCGATGGCGGACATGCGGGCGATCGCGGCCCAGGTCAAGCGCTATGACGATATTGCCCCGGCGTACGAGGCCGCCGCTTGGTTGCGTGAAAGCAAGGCCAAGGCAGCCGAAGCCGAGGGTAATCTAATTACCGCGCGCGATAATTATCTGTTGGCCTCGGTCCTGTGGGGCGGCGCGCAATGGCCGCTGCATGAGAACAATGCCGACAATATACGTTATAATGAGCATAAGAACGCCTGCTACCTCGCTTGGGCTCGCAACGCGCCCCATCCGGTGGAGCGAGTCGAGATCGCGCTGGGTAAAGCAACCTTTCCGGCCTATCTGCATATGCCCGCCCAGCCGGGATCGGGGCCACTGCCGGCTGTAATCTCGATCCCGGGGATGGACAGCTTCAAAGAGCTGTCATGTGCTCAGCATGGTGACAATTGGCTAGAGCGAGGCATGGCATTGCTGGCGATCGATGGCCCCGGCCAAGGCGAATGCCTGATCCGCAACCTGCATTGCACCGCCAACAATTTCGAGGATGTCGGGCGCGCCGCCTACGCTTACCTGGCTTCTCGACCCGAGATCGACCCTCAGCGCATCGCAGTCAACGGGGTCAGTATGGGCTCGTTCTGGGCGATCCAGGCGGCCGCGGCCGAACCCCGGATCAAGGCTTGCGCCTCTTCGCTGACCTGCCTGGAACCGGGGATGGACACGATTTTCAACGCCGCCTCGCCTACTTTCAAAATTCGTTACATGTACATGTCGGGATTCAGCAACGAAGCGCGCTTCGATAGCTTCGCCAAAACGCTCAGCCCCCTCCCGGCCGCCCGCCGCCTGCGGTGCCCGTTGCTAGTGGTCGGGGGCGAGAAGGATCAGCTAAGCCCGCTAGAACATTCCCATCGGCTGATGGAAGTGGTGAAAAGTCCGCGCCGGCTGGTGATCTACCAAGGCGATCGCCATTCCCTGGGTGCTACCCCGGCGCCCTACAGAGGCCCCTCGCCCGCACCTTTGATTGCCGACTGGGTGGCACAACGGTTGGCAGGCAAGCCCTTCCCCTCCGAGAGCTGGTTTGTAAAATTTAACGGCGAGGTTGTCAAAACCGCGCTTGAGTAAGACCCGGCGCGCTTGAAGAGCCGCCTTTTTAGGACATGGAGTTTATGACAGCGCAAGCTCAGGCTGCCGCCTTCAGGATCAACCCTGCCCGCGCATGGTGGATGGCGGTTCGAGTTCCCACCTTGCCCGCGGCGGTCGTCCCCGTTCTGGTCGGCAGCGCGCTGGCCGCGCGTGACCATCGCTTCAGTAGCGCCATCTTCATCGCCGTGCTGGCGGCCTCGGTTCTGATTCAGATCGGGACCAACCTGACCAACGACTTGGCCGATTTTCGCAAAGGTGCCGACACCAGCGAGCGGGTGGGTCCGATCCGAGTGACACAAGCCGGCATTTTGAGTCCCCGTGCCGTGGCCACAGGCAGTGTGGTCAGCTTCGGCTTGGCGACAGCACTGGGAATTTATCTGGCGATTCAAGGTGGCTGGCCAATCGTCGCGGTGGGTGTCGCTTGTGTTCTGGCCGGAATTACCTACACCGCCGGCCCCTGGCCCTACGGCTATCATGCCTTGGGCGATCTCATCTGCTTCATCTTCTTCGGCTTGGTCGCGGTGCTTGGAACCTATTACCTTTACGCCCGCGCCTTGACGGCACTGGCTTGGTTGCTTTCGCTCCCGGTCGCGGCTCTGGTAACGGCTATTCTGGTGGTCAATAACCTGCGCGACCTGCAAACCGATCAGCGTACCGGCAAACACACCCTGGCCACTATCATCGGTCGCACCGGAACCCAGCTCGAATATTTCGCGCTACTGGCCAGCGCCTACCTGGTGGTGCTGATTGTGGTCGCCCGGCGCGAGGCCCAACCCTGGGCCCTGCTGGCGTGGCTGACCTTGCCAATGGCGGCCCGCTTGGCACGCGAACTGCGGGCCAAGCAGGGCGCGGCGCTCAACCCCGTGCTTAAGGCCACCGCCCGCCTCCATTTGCTCTTCGGCCTGCTACTCGCCCTGGGGCTGATACTCTAGGCACCCGGCGCGGGTTTGGCATGCTACCCGCCGCCAGCAGTCGGCCGAGCGCGGAACTTTCCAAGGCGGTCGCGGTGCGCGCGATGTTCGCCCGCATCGTGCCGCGCTACGACCTCGTCAACCGGCTGATGAGCTTGGGGATGGACCGACGCTGGCGGCGCCTGGCCGTGGCCGCCGCTCAGCCTCAAGGCGCGGTCGCGTTGGATGCCGCCACCGGCACCGGGGATTTGATAACCGAGCTGGAGCGCCAAGGTAGCCGTATGGTGGTGGGTGCGGATTTTTGCCCGGAAATGGTTTTCGCCGCCGCCGCCAAGCTGGGCCGTGCACCCCATCGCGGCCTGCTCGCGGCCGATGTTCTGCAATTGCCTTTCCCCGACAGCCAGTTTGATTGCATCGTCAACGGCTTCCTCCTGCGCAACGTCGCCAATCTGGACCGCGCGTTTGAGGAATTTCGCCGCGTGCTCAAACCGGGCGGACGGCTGGTATGCCTGGATTTGACTCCTGCGCCGCGCTGGCTCAGACCGCTGCTGTGGCCCTATTTCGCCCTTTTCGTACCGCTCCTGGGTGGGCTGATAAGCGGCGACTTTGCCGCCTATCGCTATCTGCCGGCTTCGGTCCACAGCCATCCACAAGCCGACGAACTGTGCCGGCGGATGGTGAATGCGGGGCTGGAGCAGGCTAGTTACCGGCGGCTTAATCTAGGCACGATTGCGCTTCATCTCGCCTATAAGCCCGCCGTCGCGCGCCAGCCGCTTGCGCCACCAGATACTACCTGATAATTATTATCAACCAGATGAATGGTCCGACCCTCATCAGCCCAGCCTGGCGCAGACGTTACGCCGACCAGCGGCTGGAGGCTTTCAGCCAGCGCTGCCACCAGCGCGGGCTAGCCTTGACCCCACAGCGGCTAGCGGTGATGCGGGCGCTGCTGGCCGCCAGCGACCATCCCCGCGCCGAGAGCATTTTCGCCGCGCTCCGAGAGCAATTCCCCACCATCTCTTTGGCCACCGTCCATCGCACCCTGGAGACCCTGTGCGCGATCGGCGAGGCACGCAAGGTGACGGCCCTGCACGACAGCGCTCGTTACGACGGCAACACCCAGCCCCATCATCATCTGGTCTGCGTGCGCTGCCGACGAGTGAGCGATATCGAGATGGCGGAGTTCGACCATCTCCTGCACGGGCGTGAACGGTTGGGCGAGTATGCGCTATTGGGGGCCACGGTGGAGATTCAGGCGCTGTGCGCCAGTTGTCAAATGAGAACACGGGCGGCAAACCCGCGCCGAACAAAACGAGCAAAAGCTCCTAATCCAGCGGAGGACTGAGATCGATGGCAAATCTAAAGGGAAGCAAGACCCACGAAAACCTCAAGGCGGCTTTCGCCGGCGAAAGCCAGGCCAACCGTCGCTATCTGTATTTCGCCAAAATCGCCGATGTCGAAGGCAACCCGGAAGTGGCCGGCTTGTTCCGCGACACAGCCGAGGGTGAGACCGGCCACGCTCATGGCCATCTAGATTATCTCAAGTCGGTGGGCGATCCGGTGACCGATCAGCCGATCGGCGACACTTTGGCCAACCTCAAGTCGGCGGTCTTTGGTGAAACCTACGAGTACACCGACATGTACCCCGGAATGGCCAAGACGGCACGCGATGAGGGCTTCAAGGAAATCGCGGACTGGTTCGAGACCCTGGCCAAGGCCGAGAAATCCCATGCCGGTCGTTTCTCCAAGGCTGCCAGCAGTCTGTAGCCACGCCTCGCCCGTGCGCGCACCCGGTCGGCTAGCTCGGCCGATCGGGCGCGTACGGGCGGTTTGAGGAGTTTGATGGATCGGATCAAAGCCCAACCCACCGAGGGCCTGTCCTACAATCCCAGCGAGCCCAAGTATTGGGAGCCCAAGGGACTCGAGCAGGAACTGACCCGCGTCTTCGACGTTTGTCAGAGCTGCCGCCTCTGTTTCAATCTATGCCCCTCCTTTCCCACCTTGTTCGCGGCGGTCGAAGAGCACGAGGGCGACGCGGCGGCGTTGAGCGCGGCTGAGCGTCAAGAGGTGGTGGATCTGTGCTACGGCTGCAAGCTGTGCGAAATTAGATGTCCTTACACCCCGCGCGACGGGCATGAGTTTCAATTGGATTTTCCCCGCTTGATGCAGCGAGCCAAGGCGCTGGAGGCACGCCAACATGGGGTGGGCTTACGCAACAAACTGCTGGGTGACCCCGACAAATTGGGCAAGCTGGGCAGTCTGACCCCCTTCATGGCCAATTGGGCCAACAACAGCCGCTTTCATCGAATCGTGATGGAAAAGCTGTTGGGAATCCATCGCGACAAAAAGCTGCCCGATTTTCAGGGCGAGACTTTTGAGCGCTGGCTGAGCAGCCATCCGCTCCCCGCTGCGCCGGCCGATCCTGCGGCCAAAGTCGCGCTGTTTCACACCTGCTTTATCAACTACAACGACCCCGCCCCAGGCCGGGCTGCAGTCGCGGTGTTGAGCAAGAATCAATGCGCGATCCGTTGTCCGCGCCAGAACTGTTGCGGAATGCCGGCACTGGACGGGGGCGATGTGGAATTCGCGCGCAAGCAGGCTCAAAGCAATATCGACAGCCTGCTGCCGCTGGTCAAGGAAGGTTGGCAGGTAGCGGTCATTAACCCCACCTGTTCCCTGATGATGCGTCAGGAATATCCACGCCTGATAGACCATGACGACGCGCGCGCGCTAGCCGCGGCGGTGGTGGACACCCACGAGCTGCTCTACCAGTTGCGGCGGGTTGAGCGGTTCAATCGCGAATTTCGCTCCACTCCCGGCGCCGTGGCCTATCATATCCCCTGCCATCTCAAAGCACAGCACATCGGCTTGCGCGCCCGCGATCTGATGCGACTCATCCCGGGGGCGGAAATCACCAGCGTCGATGCCTGCTGCGCCCACGACGGCACCTGGGCGATGAAGAAGGAATTCTTCCCCTTGTCGATGCAATGGGGCGAAAAGGCCTTCAGCGGGATGCGCGACGCGCAGGCCCGCCTGATGGCCACCGACTGCCCTTTGGCCGCGCTGCAGATCGAACAGGCCACCGGCGTCCATCCGATCCATCCCCTGGAAGTGCTCGCCCGCGCCTACGATCCCAAGGGCTTCGAGCAGGCGGTACCCCCGGCTCAGGCCAAAAACCCATGATTGCGGTACAGCCAACTCAGCTTCTGTCGCCGGGCCAATACGAGACTTTGCGTCCCTTGCTGCGCCCGCTCTTTATCGCTGAAAAGGAACGGCGGCGGCTGGAGCTAGGGGCTCATCTGACTTTGCTATTCGAGAATACCCAGACCGTCTGGTACCAGATTCAGGAGATGATTCGCAGCGAGAAGATCGTTGCCTTCGATGCCCTGGCGCATGAATTGGAAACTTACAATGAGCTGCTGCCGGACCCACATCAACTGTCTGCCACCCTGCTGATCCAGTTCCCCGATCCGGCCCAGCGCGACGAGCAGTTGCACCGGTTGGTGGGACTGGAGCGCCACTTGTGGCTGATTGATGGCGAGCGGCGAGAGTTGGCCCGATTCGACACCCGTCAAATGACCGAAGAGCGCATCAGCTCGGTTCATTTCGTTAAATTTTCGCTTGGCGACTATAACGCCGAGCAGTTTCTCGAGCGCGCACGCCACGGGCGGCTTGCGATCGAGGTCGATCATCCCCACCTCAGCGCCAGAGCACCCGTTAACGGCACTCTGGCTGTCGCTTTGGCGAGCGATCTGGAGCAGTATTAGGCCGATCTCTGGCTCGGCTTGAGTCAGTTCATCAAAGCGCACTTGCAGTCCGAAGCGCTCTTCTATTTACTTGTTGTCGTCGATAAGAAAGCTTGGAAGAGCGGTAGCTTGCACGAAGCACCGAAAGGTGGGGCTAATGTCCGACGCGGATTTCAGCAATTGGTATCTGGTTCGCACCAAGCCGCACAAGGAGCGTTGGGTATTCGATCAGTTGAAACGCATCACCCAGGAGCCCTTCCTTCCTCTGCTGCGCTCCAAGACCCGTTGTTTCGGGCGGCTGACCACCACCGTCAAACCTCTTTTTCCATGCTATGTGTTTAGCCGTTTCAACCTGAAAACCTGCTATTACGACGTCAAATACACTCCCGGCGTGCACAGCTTGGTTGGCGTCGGAGGCGAACCGGTGGTGGTTTCTAAACTGATCGTGGAGGAGATCCGGCGGCGCGGCGAGAATGGGATCGTGGAGATTCAGCCGCCGGCCTTGGGGCACGGTCAGCGCATCACCATCGTGGACGGCCCCTTCCGCGGTTTCCAGGCGATCTTCGATCGCTACCTCTCAAGTAGCGAGCGGGTGGCAATATTGCTTGACGCGATTGGAGCCAGTTCCATCAGGGTGGTTTTACCGCTAAGTTGCGTGGCTGAGTGAAGCTCGCGCATCCTGTCGATACCGGTTCACGCCGCCGCGCGCCGGCCCTGGTCGCCGTGGGCATGGCGCTCTTGATGTTCGCAGGCTGCTCCTTGAATAGCGGCTATGGCTCTATCCCAGGTGCACGCCAACCCTTCTTACGCTCCTTCCTAGGCTTACCTTTCGGCGCCGATTTGGCCCAAGCCCGCCAGCGCTACCCAAGCGGAATGGTTCGGACCAGCCCCATGGGCTTTACGTGTTATCAGGTCCGGGGCTTGTCTGGTCAGGGCATTCAGTACCCGACGGTGTTATACGAGTTCACGCCTCAGGACGGGATGCAGATGGTGCTAGCGAGTTTTACCGCCGATTCTTCCGCTTTGGTTTTCACCCGCCTTAAAAAGATACTGGGTTCGCCCTCGCGAGAGCTAGGTGGGAGCGGGGCAGACGATGTCCCCCGCTTGGCGCTGTGGCCCAACCGCGATGGTGGGCAGGTGCGCTTTGATGGGCGCCGCCAGTTATTGATCGTCCGCAATCAAGCCTCGAAGGCACTCGCCCAAGACCTCAGCCTGCGCCTTGAGAATGATTCCGACCCGTTGGATTGATCCCGAGCAGGGATAGCTACGGGCATCCCTGACCGCCCTCGACTTGCGCAAACCCCAGCCAAGGCGTTCCCCGTCTGGCAGCCAGCCTGGCAGGGGCGAAAAGACCCACTCCCGCGATTTCACCGCGGGCTCTGGCAGGCCGCGCCCTGAGCAACTGGTTTTGTTTCAAATTCATCTCCCCTGAGCAGGGGTTGCTGACTCCGGTCGAGCCCCGGCGATTTTTGGTCAGTGACAAGCCCGCTCGCGATTCACCGCGCCAAAGTTTGAGCGTTACATTCACCCGCATTATAGTCGCCGCGTAAGCCAGGCGGGTGTCGATTGCTGCCATCCGCGCATTGATTGCCCCCCAAACCAAGAGCGCTAAACCTGGCGCGGCTAAGGCTGCGCCTTGCCGTGGAAGGCTGTCCCATGATTAACCGACGCAGGCTGGGAAGCGCGATTTTGGCTGTCTGGATAGGGTTGGGCTGGGTTGAGCTTGCGCGCGCGCAGGGGCTGGCTGGCAATCCTGGGCCGGCGGTGAATGGCGATGGGGGAGAGCTGCCCCAGGAGAGTTTAAACAACCCCCAAGCACTGGCGCAGCGGCTGGGTTTGACGCCCGAGCAGATCAGCAGCTACCAAAACGCGATCGCCGGCGGCGGCTTGAGTTCGGATCAGCTCGAAGCTCTCAGCGCGCGGGCGCAAGCCAAAGGGCTGAGTATGCAGGAGACTATCGCGATCGCGCAGTCGATGGGGCTGAGCGCGGCGCAAATCGAACAACTGCGTAGCCGCGCCCCCGTGCATAGCCAGCCGCCGGCAACGCCGGCCAGCGCGGTTGCGGCCAGCGGGGCCGAGAGCGCGCTGGAAAAGAAGTTTGCCCTCTTGGACCAGCCCGACGCGCTACCACCCCCGCCCGACACCAAACATCTGCGTCAATTCGGCTACAGCCTGTTTTCCGCCCCAGTTTCCACCTTTGCGCCAGTGGCCGAGGTGCCGGTAGGCAGCGATTACGTGTTGGGACCCGGTGACGAATTGAACATCAACACCTGGGGTCGCTTTTCACGCAGCCAGGTGATCTCGGTTGACCGCAATGGGGCGATTTTTCTGACGGAAGTCGGCCCTTTGCAGGTAGCAGGGCTGACCTTCGGACAAGCGCAAAAACTGATCGAGGGGCATCTCGATCAAATCACCGGTATCGACTCGCAGGTCACGATGGGGCGCTTGCGCACGATCGGCATTTTCGTGCTGGGCGAAGTCGCTCAGCCCGGCGCCTACACGGTCAGCGCCTTGGCGCGCATCTCCAATGGCCTGCGCGCCGCCGGTGGAATCAACCCTACCGGCAGCTTGCGCCAGGTGCAGTTGCGGCGCGCCGGGCATGTAGTCGCCACGCTGGATTTGTACGATTTGCTGCTGCGCGGCGATAATCGAGAGGACCTGCGCCTGCAAGCGCGCGACGTCATTTTCGTTCCGGTAATCGGAGCGGTGACGGCGGTCGCGGGCGAGATCAAGCGACCCGCCATCTATGAGCTGCGCGGCGCCAGCGCCAGCTTGCAAGAGGTGGTCCACTTGGCGGGAGGCGCCACTCCCTTCAGCTATGCCCAGCGCTTGCAGGTTATCCGCACCGCCAACCACAGCCACATGGTGGCCTTGGATATCGACCTAGAGCGTATCGCCGACCAGCGCTTTCAGGTGCAGGACGGTGATCTGATTAAAATCTTTTCGGTCCTACCCGGCCCCGACAACGAAGTGGTGCTCAGCGGCAACGTGCGCCGGCCGGGCAGCTATCAGCTTTACGACGGGATGAAAGTAACCGACCTAATCCGCCGCGGCGAAGGGGTTCTACCCCATACCTTCTTTGCCTATGCCCTCCTCAAGCGCTTGCAGGGAGCCGACCGCACCACCCTTTATCAGCCGCTCAATCTGGGCGACCTGCTAGCCGACCCCAGCGACCCAGGCAATTTACCGCTGCGCCCGGGCGACGAGCTGGTAATTTACGGGGAAAACCAGATGCAGTCCCAGCCCACCGTCAGAGTGGAAGGCCAGGTCCGCGCACCCGGCCTATATCCGCTCAGCCATGGGATGAGGGTGAGCGATCTGGTCTATGCCGCCGGTGGGGCGGCAGACCAGGCCTACTTGGCCCGAGCCGAGCTGGCGCGCACCGAAGTTCTGCATGGCGCGCGCACCGTGCACACCTTCTTCACCATCAATTTGCAAGCCGCCTTGCACGGCGACCGGGAGCAAAACCTACTCCTGCGCGACAACGACGAACTCTCGATCTGGGCGGCCCCAGGCTGGCATCTGCCCTGGCTGGTTACTGTCCAGGGCGAGGTGGCACGTCCTGGCCCCTATACTATCCGCAAAGGCGAGCGGCTGGCCTCTCTGCTCAAGCGCTGCGGAGGCCTGCTCCCGGATGCCTACCTGCCGGGATTGATCTTGATTCGCGAATCAATTCGCAAACGTGAGCAGGAACAGGTCGAACTCGCGCGCTCGCGCCTAGCCGCGGGCTTGGCTCAACTGCAGCTCACTCAGGCCCAAAGCTCCAACAGCGGCAATCCCCCTGCCGCGACCAACTTCGACACCCTAGAGCGCCTGCTGTCACAGGCTCAGGGGTTGCAGGCCCCGGGGCGGCTGGTCGTGCAGTTGGGGCCGCTTGACGGTCCGATGCCCTCTGACCAAGATGTGGTGCTGGAAGATCAGGACCGGATTATGGTGCCCAAAGTACCCAGCGCGGTCTCGGTGATGGGCCAGGTATATACCCCCACCGCGATCGTCTATGACGCCACCATGCGGGTGGAAGATTACTTGCAACGGGCTGGTGGTCCGACCGAATTGGCCGACCCCGAGAATATCTTCGTGATCAAGGCCAACGGCCTGATCCTGACCCGCAGAGGCTACGACTTGAGCCGTCGCTCGCGAATCTTCCCATTTTTGCCGGTGATCTCGGGCGGCTTGATGGCCAGTCGGCTACAGCCCGGCGATACGGTCTATGTGCCCGACAAAATCGTGCGCAGCAACAAACTGGAAGTGGCACGCGACGTGGCCACCATCATCGGTCAAAGCGCCACCGCCTTGGGCATGATCGGAGTGCTGGCGGTCGGGATCTAGAGGTCGCGTTTGTAGGATCTGACATGGCGGACTGCGAGCATGTCAAAACGAGGCGAGCGGAGGCAGTCGAAATCGAAGGTTCTCGGACAACTTGGTCAGCCTCAGTGACGCGGGCGGCGCTGCTCGTGCGGACGGTGGGCGGGCACGGCGGCTCGCCCCACCAAGCCTTACCGATTTCTGTAACCGCGCAGCGCTTCGCTTATTTTGGAGGCGCGACACTAACATGAACTTGGCTGCCCGCTCCCTGCGACGCGCCCGTCCCTTTCGTGCGTCCGGCCGGCCTCGCGGCTATCTTATAGCATGGCGCGGGCTGCGGGCCATCAGCGGTCTGCTCATCCTGGTGCTTTTGTGGGTTGGTGGCGCAAGCGCGCAGAGCGGCTCGTGGAGCCCGCAGGAAATGGCACGCTTGTATCAGGTAGTGGGACGCATGTATGGAGTCGATCCAGGCTTGCTGGCCGCTATCGCGCAGGTGGAATCCGCCAACGACCCCAGCGCGGTCTCGCCCAAGGGGGCGCAAGGGCTGATGCAGCTCATGCCCCAGACCGCGCAGCGCTATGCGGTGCGCGACCCATTTGATCCGGTGCAAAGCGTCCTAGGCGCGGCCCGCTTCCTGGTCGAGCTGCGGTCGTGGGCTCAACTCACTTTCCCCACCTCATCCTATTTACCTGAAATCTTGGCCGCCTATAACGCAGGGCCAGCAGCGGTACAGAAATATGGTGGAATTCCGCCATATCAGGAAACTCACGCCTATGTGCGCCGCGTGCTATGGGCCTACCTGCTGGGCGTGATGCCACCCCCGCCGTCCCGAGCCGGGCGCTCGTCCGCCTCCCCGCTCCCTCACCCCGTGCGCCGGCGCGCCGCGATTCGCCCGCCAGCACCATCGGCCTTGGAGCAACTGGCGGCCATCCAACGAGCACGAGCCCAAGCCCTCAAGCAGCAACCCGGCTTGGACCGAATCGATCTGCACCAGCCCTGATTAGCGCTGGCTCTTGGCGCTGCGGCTACTGTGGGGTGTGAGCACCACCTTACCCAGTCCGGCCCGCCCCTCCACCCAGCGGTGGGCGTCCACTGCTTCCGCCAGCGGCATGACTCGATCGATTAGGACGCGATAGCGCCCCTGCGCCGCAGCTTGCAGGCTGAGGTCAATATCATTGGAATTTTGGCGCGTCGATCCGATAACGGTGAGGTTTTGCATATACAGCCGGCTGACATCGAGCGGCACGATACCGCCGCCATGACTGCCGGCGGTGACCAAACGCCCGTCGCGCGCCAGGCTAGCCAAGGCCTGGGGGAAGAGGTCGGGCGCCCCTATATTTTCGAATACCACGTCGACGCCGCGCCCTCCGGTTAGCTCACGCGCCCGTGCGGTCAGATCCTCGGCCCTATAGTTAATGCCATGGTCGGCGCCCAGCGCCAGAGCCGAGGCCACCCGCTGATCTGCACCCGCCGCCGCGATCACCCGCGCCCCTAGATACTTTGCCACCTGCACACCGGCGCTGCCCAGACCGCCGGCCGCGCCCATCACCAGAACCCACTGGCCGGGCTGGAGCCGCGCTTCATCGCGCAACAGGCCAAAGGCCAGAGGCGCGTGGCGAGCCACCACGGTAGCAGTGGGGAAGTCGATTGTATCAGGCACCAGATGGGTGTTGGCGGCAGGCACCGCCACGTACTGCGCATATCCGCCCCATTGATGCACACCAAGCAGACGCGGGAGTTGGTCGGGCGCGCTCAAACGGGAGGAAACCACGACCCGATCGCCGACTTGGCGCGCGCTCACCTCCGCACCCGCGGCCACGATCACGCCGGACGGATCGACCCCGAGCACATGGGGCAGGCGGATGGGAACCGGGTACCTGCCGGCGCGCGCGATCAGGTCGAGGGTCTGGTTGACCGAGACCGCGTGGACCTCGATCAGCACGTCGTGCGCTCCCACCACTGGGTTAGGCACCTCTTCCAGCCTCATCACTTCAGGCGGCCCAAACTCGCGGATGACGATCGCTTTCATCTCGATTTGCCTCGCGCCGCAACCTAAGGAAGCCAGGGGCGGGCGGCGTTTGCCCTGGTCAATGTTAGGGCTGCATAATGGCGGGGCGCAAACCGCGGCGCGGCCGCGGCGCGGTCAAGCTTGCGAGCGGAGATGAACCATCATGGTCGAAGTAGAAAAAATCAAGCGACTGGCGGCCTCGCAAGACCAACCTTTCGACCTGCAAAAGATTGGCCACGTGGTCTTGCGGGTAACCGACCTGGAGCGTTCGGCACGCTTTTATACTGGAGTGCTGGGAATGAAAATTTCCGATGTGTACTCCGAAGAGCTGGCGCCCGGCGGCATGGTCTTCATGCGCTTCAACACCGACCATCATGGGATCGCTTTGGTGGGCGGCGCGCCGGGCCCGGGCGAGCGACACGAGCTGCATCATTTCGCCTTTGAAGTGGCCACCTTGGACGAAGTCTTCCGCGCCCGCGAGCATTTGCGCCGCCATCAGGTACCGATCGTGTTCGAAGGCCGGCGGCGGGCCGGAGCGCAAATCGCGGTGGAGTTTTTGGATCCCGACGGCCACAACCTAGAGATATACTGGGGCGTGGATCAGGTTGGTAGCGACCAGTGGGTGCGGCCGGCCGAACAGTGGCGCGGCGCAGCCAGCTTGGAGGAGGCGGTAGCCCATCCGGTGCCCGGTCAGCGCCCGCGCCTGCTCGACCCGACGCTGCTCGAGCATAGCCGCGCTTAGCTTGAACGGCCGGGGGACAAGCTCCGGGCGATTGACGGGTGCGCACGGAGCGTGTTATCGCTCAGATGAATCTACGCTGGAGGCGCGCCATGCCTGGAATGCATCATATCGGTCTTTCGACCCTCGATTTCGAGGGGACCATTGAATTTTATACTAAGAAGCTGGGTTGGAAGATTGCCTTCCAGGACATCCTGGAACCCAAGCAGGGCGGGCGCATCAAACACGTCTTCCTCGATAGCGGGGGCGGTTGTTACTTCGCCTTCATGTGTCCAGAGCGGGTGCCTGGAGTGCCCGAAGAGTATGCCACCGATATCAACAGCGCGCAAAATCTGCCCGGCGCCTTCTACCATTTCGCGATGGCGGTGGAGTCGCTGGAGGCCTTGAACAAGCGGCGCGAAGAGCTGGTGGCCCAAGGAATCGAAGTAACTCCGGTTATCAACCATAACTGGGCCCGCTCCATTTATTTCCGTGATCCCAACGGCTTACTGCTTGAATACTGCGCGACGGTGCGCGAGCTGACCGCGGAGGATCGCGAACTCAAGCATCAGAGTCAGGACAGCTTTGGCGCCCTCAAGCCCGAGGAGCTGGTTTGGGTGCGCAAGATCATGGACGGTCCGCGGCGCGCACCCGCACCTCAGCTAGCCTGACGCCATTAGAAGCTTGGCTTAGCGATGGCTTCGGCAATCAGTCAGAGCTCCAAGTCGGCCGCCATCCGCGCGCAGCTGAAATATCCGGTGATCGATTCGGACGGCCACACCTTCGAGATGGGGCTAGTGTTCTTCGACTACCTCAAGCGGGTAGCAGGCGCCACCATGGTGGACCGCTACCGGCGGGCTTTCGATAGCGGCCACACCAGTTCCCATTGGCGCGAAAATTCGCCCGCCCAACGGCGCGAGCGTCGCGAGCTGCGCCCGACCTGGCGTGGAATCGCCGCCGCCAATACCCGCGACCTGGCCACCGCGATTCTGCCCCGCCTGACCTACGAGCGGTTGGACGAAATGGGGCTGGACCACGCCGTGATCTACCCAACTTTGGGCTTCCAGATAGAGGGCGTGGCCGACGACGAGGTGCGCCAAGCCGCTGTGCGCGCGCACAACCTGATGAAGGCCGAGATGTTCGCCGAATTCAGCGATCGGCTGACTCCGGTCGCAGGCATCCCGATGTATACCCCGCAGGAAGCCATCGAAGAGCTGGAGTACGCAGTCAAGGAACTGAAGTTCAAGGCTGTCATGGTGCCCAGTTATGTCAAGCGGCCGATCGCGGCGGTCGAAAAGCGCTACCCCGGGGTCGGCCAATGGGCCTATTGGATGGACACCTACGGACTGGATTCTGAATACGATTACGATCCGTTCTGGGCCAAATGCGTGGAGCTGGGGGTGTCGCCCACCTTTCACTCGCTAGGCTACGGCTGGGGTGCGCGCCAATCGGTTACCAACTACGTCCATAACCATCTAGGCAATTTCGGCGCCAGCGCCGACGCCATTTGCCGCGGCCTGCTGATGGGCGGCGTGCCCAAGCGCTTTCCCAAGCTGACCTTCGCCTTTCTGGAAGGCGGCATGGCGTGGGCGCGCGCACTGTACTCCGATGCGATTAGCCATTGGCAAAAGCGCAACGGCGAGGCGATCGCGCTCTATGACCCCGATCGCATCGACCGCGCCCTGCTCAAGCGCGAAATGGTGCGAGCCGGCGGCCGCTTCACCCAAGGACACGAAGATCAGATCCTCGACGCGCTGATCAGCCGGATGTATATCGGCGAAGATGCTGCTCTGACTGACGAATGGGCCCCCAGTGGGATTACCTCGCCCCAGCAACTGCGCGACATCTTCGTCAATCAGTTCTACTTCGGCTGCGAGGGTGACGACCCGCTAAACGCTCTCGCTTTTCGTCCAATGGGGACACCTTTCGAGGCCCGCCTCAAGGCGCTGTACGGCTCCGACATCGGCCATTGGGACGTTCCCGACATGAGCGAGGTGCTGGAAGAAGCTTACGAACTGGTCGAACATCATCTCATCGACGAGGACGAGCTGCGCCAATTTCTGTTCGACAACGCGGTCGCGTTCTGGACCTCGACCAATCGCGACTTCTTCAAGGGCACTACAATCGAAAGCGAAGTCGAGGCCTGGCTCAGCGCGCGCAAGTAGCCGGCGGCGAGCTCAGGGCTTGAGCGGCGCCAACTTGAAATCGAAGTGAATCATCTCTCGCACTTCCTCCTTATTATCTGAATTGGGTTGGTAATTTACCACCAGCGGGTCGCGCGCGCCGAACACCGCGTCGGATTCCAGATACTCGTCGCCCGCGATATAGAGCGCGGTGGTGAGGGTATGATAGCCGGACGCCGACAAGATGAAATGGATATGGGCGGGGCGGAAGGGATGGCGCCCTTGCGCGCGTAGCAATTCTCCCACCGGGCCGTCGTGCGGAACCGGATAGCTCTTGGGCTTGATCGAGCGAAAATGGTAGCGCCCCTCGGCGTCGGTGCGAAATTTGCCGCGCAGATTCATCGCCGGTTGGGTGGGATCCTGCACGTCGTAAAAGCCGCGCGGATCGGCCTGCCAGACATCGAGCAGCACCCCCGGCAGCGGCCGGCCGTCAACCGCGGTTACCTGCCCCCGCACGACAATCGGATCCCCCGGGGTGCGAGCGATGTTGGCGCCCAGCTCCAACTCCGGAGCGCCTTCGACATAAAAAGGGCCCAGTAAGCTGCTCTGCGTGGCGCCCGCGGCGCGCTTGCCGTGGGCCAGCAGATCGACTAGTGCACTCACCCCCAAGGTATCGGACAGCAGTACGAACTCCTGCCGCTTGTCATCGGTGATATGACCGGTGGCAGTGAGGAACTCGACCGCGCGGCGCCATTCTTCGTTGGTCAAATCGACGTCGCGGACAAAGTCGTGCAGATGCTCGATCAGGCTGGTGAGCACGCGCCGGACCCGCGGATCGAGCTGCGGGCCGAAGCGCGAGAGGACCACCTGGGTGATATTGCGATCGGTTAGTTGCGCCACCAAACTCCTCCTGCTATTCGCGCCTTGTCCTAGCATAGGCGCGGCTGGGACAACTATGCCGGACGGCGGCCCTCGAAGGCCGCCTGCAGCAGCGCGCGTACCCCCTCGGGCGTGATGGGGCGGGGATTGTAATAGGGATTTTGCGCAGCCAACTCGACGGCGGTCTCGAGATCTTCCGCGCGCATTCCAAGCTGCTGCAGCGAGGTCGGCCCGCCCAGCTTCTCGATCAGGTCGTAAAGCGCGTCCGCCGGCGTAACGCTCTCCAGCGCGCGCCCAATTCGCGCCATCGCCTCCGGTACCGCCGGAGCGTTGTAGGCGAGCGCGTGGGGTAGCACCACGGTATGCGTTTCAGCATGAGGCAAATTGAAGCTCCCGCCCAGGGTATGGCAGAGCTTATGATGTAAGGCGCTGCCGCCGGCGTCCAGGGCAATGCCCCCCAACCACGCGCCGCACAGCAATCGCTCGCGCGCGCCCGGGTCGGCGCCACTTGCCGCCAACCTTGGCAGACTGCTCGCTATCAGCCTGATACCCTCCTCGGCCAACGCGGCGACGGCGGGATTGGCCGGCTTAGCGTAAAGCGCCTCCACGCAATGGGCGAGCGCGTTGATCGCGCTGGTGAGTGAAAGCGCAAAAGGCAATCCCAAGGTCAGTTCGGGATCGTACAGCACCGTTTTTGGCCGCACTCGCGGATCGACCCCGGTGCGCTTGCGGCTGTTTTCCGTAAGCCCCCAGATAGCCGTCAGCTCGGAGCCAGCGTAGGTGGTCGGCACCGCCAGGATCGGCAACTCCAGCTCCAGCGCAATCGCCTTGGCCAGCCCGGTGGTCGAACCGCCACCGATCGGGACCAGGCAATCGGCCTTAAGCTCGCGCGCCATCGAGCGGCCGGCCTGAGCAATTTCAACCGGAACATGCATCACGGCGCCGGCGAAAACGCCGACGCTGCGTGCGCCCAAACCGCTGGCTGCGTCGTCGGCAAGTTGGCGATGACCGGGGGTGGAGAGAATCAGCGCGCGCCGGCCCAGGCGCTCGACTTCGGCAGGTAGCTGGGACAATGCGCCGGGGAAAAAAATCACGCGCGCCGGCGCGCTCTCGTATACAAAATGCATCGGCAAAACCGAGCGGGCGCTCTTGATCCATCGCCCCGCCGCTTCTTTCCCATAGACCGCCTCGGCCGCGGCAGTCAAATCAATGGCCGCGTTCGCCCACCTTCACCCGATCGCGGTGATCAGCAATAAAGTAGATTCCTCCACCGCCTCCACGCCGTGCGGAACCTGGCGGTCCAAAGCCAGCAGTTTGCCGGCCGTGGCCTGCACGCTCTGACCGTTGGCGCTGAAGCGGATACAACCCTCCAATACATGCAGCGCGATCGGCCCCTTGGCGTGATGCTCGGCCATGTGTGCGCCGCGCTTGAGCACTAACAGCATCACGTTGAGCCCAGCATCCTTCACCAGGCTCAGCGCATGGCGGTCGGTGGCGTCCCATTGCGGCTGTTGCTTGAGACGGGCGACTTCGGCGGCCAGGTCCAGCAGCATCAGGTCACCGCTGCGAGGACGCAACGCTTGGCGATTAGCGCCGGATTCGGTCCCATCACTCATGACGGTCCCTCCATTTTGGTGCACTTTCCCCATCATTATCGGCGCGCCGGCGCGGCTTGTTAAGGTGCTGAATGCGAGCCGCACGCAAAGTGACAGCGGATGCGCCTCATGCTATGTGAGCCCCGATGACTACCCCCTTGCCGCGCGTGTTTGTGACTCGAACAATAGCGGCTTCGGCCTTGGCCCAGCTCGCTCAATTTGCCCAGGTCGATTTATGGTCCGATCCGCTGCCCCCTCCACCCGCCGCGTTGCGGGCCCATCTAGCCCTCGCGCAAGGGGTGCTTACGATGGTCACCGATCGGTTAGATGCTGAAGTCTTGCGCGCAACACCCCATCTGCGCGCGATAAGCCAGATGGCGGTCGGTACCGACAATATCGATCTGGCCGCGGCCGCGGCCCGCGGTATCCCGGTCGGCCATACCCCAGGCGTATTGACCGAGACGACCGCCGAGCTGGCCTTTGCTTTGCTGATGGCGGTGGCGCGGCGGGTGGTCGAAGCCGATCGGTACGTGCGAGCGGGAAATTGGCAAACCTGGGGTCCTGACATCCTGCTCGGCCGCGATCTTTACGGCGCCACTTTAGGAATCATCGGGATGGGCAAGATCGGAACGGCGATGGCACGTCGGGGGCGCGGTTTCGGGATGCGCATATTGTATAACAATCCCGCTCCAGTGAAGCTGCCGGATGAGGCCGAGTTCCTGCCCTTAAACGAGTTACTGCAACGCGCCGATTTTATTTCCCTCCACGCTCCCTTGACCGCGGCCACACGCGGACTGATCGGCCCAGCGCAATTTGCCCTGATGAAACCTGGTGCTATCCTGGTCAATACCGCCCGTGGCGAAGAGATCGTCGAACCGGCATTAGTGCAGGCCCTGGCTAGCGGCCGACTGGGCGGCGCGGGCTTGGATGTCACAGCGCGCGAGCCGCTGGACTCCGCAAGTCCGTTGCTGAGCTTTCCTAACGTCGTGATCACGCCCCACATCGGCAGCGCCTCGGTGGCAACGCGGCAAAAGATGGCCGAGATGGCGGTGGACAATCTGCGCGAGGGGCTAGCCGGGCGCCGGCCACGATGGTGTGCTAACGCCGCTCAACTGCCGTGAGCTCGAAGATTTAACCAGTTCGGCCCGGCCGCTCGATGCTCGAGCAGATCGAATGCATACTCTCGGTATAACGTTGAGAAAGCGACTTTTAGCATCCCTCCCACTTACGGCGGCCCCGCCAATAGGCTACAACTTAAGAACGCTTGACTGATGACTGCCGCAACTTTGCCCACAGCCAACGCGCTTGTTGCTCTGCAGCGGCGTGACGATAGCACCCTGCTGATGCAGCTTTCGGGCGCTTGGCGCTTACACCATGGGATGCCCTCGGCCGAGGAACTGGGCCAGCAACTGGCCGAACTGCGCCAACCCGCCCGCGTGGTCGTCGCGGCCGAAGTGACGAGTTGGGACAGCAGTATCCTGACTTTCCTGCTGCGAGCAGCCGATCGCTGCCGGCAAGCCGGGGCTGCGTTGGACCTCAGTGCCTTGCCCGAGGGTTTGCGCCGGATGATGGAAACGGCACAGGCGGTGCCCGAGAAGGTTTCGACCGCTGCCTCGCGCAAGCCGCCACCGTTCCTGCAAAGATTAGGCCTGTGGGGTATCGATTATGGCCGTAACTGGAACTCCTCGCTCAACTTTTTCGGCCAGGTTTCCATCGCCTTTTGGCATTGGATGACCGCACGGGCACGCTGGCGGCGCATCGACCTAATGCTGGCAATCCAAGACTGTGGCGTGCACGCGTTGGGAATCGTCACCCTGATAAGCTACCTGGTCGGAATTATCCTGGCCTTCATGGGCGCGATCCAGTTGCAGCAGTTCGGCGCCTCCATTTTCGTGGCAGACCTGGTGGGAATCGCAATGGTGCGCGAGATGGGGGCGATGATGACGGCAATCATCATGGCCGGCCGCACTGGCGCGGCCTTTGCCGCCCAGCTGGGCAGCATGAAGGTCTCCCAGGAGATCGACGCCTTCCAGACCATGGGAGTCTCGCCGGTGGAATTCCTGGTTCTGCCGCGAATGATGGGGCTGGTGCTGATGATGCCGCTGTTATGCCTTTACTCCGACTTGGTCGGCATTCTGGGCGGGGCCACGATCGGCACCTCCCTACTCCATCTGTCGTTCACCGCATACCTGAGAGAAACCGAGAGCGCGGTCACCATGACTATGCTCCTGGGGGGGTTGTTCAAGAGCGTGGTCTATGGCGTGCTGGTGGGGCTGGCGGGCTGTTTGCGTGGCTTTGAATGTGGCACCAGCAGCTCGGCGGTAGGCGATGCCGCCACTCGCGCCGTGGTCATGGGCATCGTGCTGGTGGTCTGCGCTTGCGGTCTGTTCGCCTTCGTCTTCAACATGTTGGGAATCTAAAGATGGCGCTGAAAGCCGCAGACAATCCCGTGGCGGAGGGATCCGCGGCGCCCAGCGACCGCGCGCCGATGATCACGGTGCGCGACCTGGTGCTGGCTTACGGTGATTTCGTGGTCATGCGCGACGTTAATTTCACCGTGCATCGGGGCGACGTCTTCATCATCATGGGCGGCAGCGGCTCGGGCAAAAGCACCATCCTACGCCATCTAATCGGTTTGAATCCGACCAAGCAGGGAGAGATTTTTTACGGCCAGGCCGATTTCGTTCATGCCGACGCCGAAGCCCGCCGCCAGATCCTGCGCCGAGTCGGTATCCTTTACCAGGGCTCGGCGCTATGGAGTTCGCTAACCTTGGCAGAAAATATCGGCCTGCCGCTGGCCGAATTCACCGATCTGAAGCCGGCGGAGATTCGCGAGGTGGCCGCGCTCAAGCTGGCGCTGGTGGGACTGCGCGGCTTCGAGGATTACTATCCCTCGGAGATAAGCGGCGGGATGCAGAAGCGTGCGGGGCTGGCACGGGCCATCGCCCTGGACCCTGAATTTCTCTTCTTCGACGAGCCCTCCTCGGGCTTGGACCCAGTCAGTGCGCGGCGCCTGGATGACCTGATCCTGGCTATGCGCGACAACCTGGGCGCGACCGTGGTAGTGGTCAGTCACGACCTGGCCAGCATCTTTGCGATCGGCAGCAACGCTATCTTTTTAGACGTGGACCACCGCGCGATGACCGCCAGCGGCCCTCCCAAGGAGCTGCTGGCCCATCCACCCAATGCGCAAGTGCTGACTTTTCTAACTCGCGGGGCACGCTAAGCTATGGATTCAAGCCATGGGTAAACACGTCAGTCCCACCTTGGTGGGGCTTTTCGTTCTGGGTGCAATTGCGATCGCGGGCACCGCGGTGGTGATTTTGGCCTCGGGCCGCTTGTTCACCAAGACCTTTCGCTGTGTGCTGTTTTTTTCCGGCGATGTCAACGGCCTGCGGGTAGGTGCGCCGGTGAAGTTTCGCGGCGTCGAGATAGGCTCGGTCTCGCGTATTCTGTTGACCTTGGACGAACCCGGGCAGAACCACCATACCCAGCTTTTCAACATCACCATTCCGGTTGTCATCGAACTCAACGAAAACCGCATCCTAAGTCACGGCCTGCGCATCGAAAACCCTCAGCGCACGATCAAGAATCTAGTCGCTTCAGGGCTGCGCGGTCAGTTGGCGATCGAAAGCCTGGTCACCGGGATGCTCTATGTCGCCTTGGACATGAAGCCCGGCAGCAAGCCGCATTTTGTGTTGCCCCAGCCCTCGGTTTATACCGAGATTCCCACGGTCCAGACCGAATATCAGAAGGCCCAATCCGCGCTGAGCCGACTGGTCGGCCAGTTGGACGAAGTCAACATCACCCACCTGACCGAAGCCTTGACCGGGACCTTGGATGGCGCCAACCGCCTGCTCAACGCACCTGGGCTGCAGCAAACTCTGGCCGCGATGCCCGTCACTTTGCATAACTTGAACGAGAGCACGCGCAAGCTAGATATGATGACCGCGCAGTTTACCGAGCTGGCGCGGGACCTGCGTGGCCAATCGGCGACGCTGAGCACCAGTTTGCGCCAAACCAGCCAGGCCGCGACCCAAACCTTGGATCAGGCTCGCCTGACTTTCGCCCAACTGGGGGTGGTGACGCAGCCGGACTCGCCGCTCAATTATCAACTGCTCAAGACCTTGCGTGATCTGTCGGCCGCCGCCGCGGCAACCCAGCGCCTGGCCGATTATCTGCAGCGCAACCCCAGCGCCCTGGTGCGCGGGCGTGCCGCCGGAGCACAATGAACACAGCGCGTCCCTATCTACTACTGCTCAGCCTGAGCCTATTCGCCCCCCTGGTAGCCGCGTGCTCATCGCTTCTGGCTCCAGTGCCCGACCGCACTAGCTATTACATTCTCACTCCCATCGCCGCCAGCGCCACTTCGCCAAGCACCGGCTCGGAACTGACCATTGGACTGGGTGAGATTCATCTGCCCGCCTACCTGGACCGGCGAGAGATGGTCACCCGCATCGATGCCAACCGGTTGAAAATCGCCGATAACGATCTGTGGGCCGAGCCACTCAGCGCTGCGGTACGCTCGGTGCTGAACGAAAACCTGGCGCAATTGCTCGGTCCGGTACGGATCGTCAACTACCCCTGGTATAGCAGCACCCACGTCGATTACGCGGTCACGCTCAATGCCACTAACTTTCAGTGCGACACGGGCAGACAATGCCGGGTCGACGCGCAATGGAGCATCAGCAATCAGGCCGGGCAGATGGTCTGCCAGGGGCACAGCGCGATCACCCTCACGGCCGACTCCGATTCCGCCAGTGCCCAGGCTGCGGCGCTCAGCCAAGCCTTGGGGCAAATGAGTCGGCAGATAGCCGACTCCGTCTCGCAGGCCTCGCAAGCGCACGCCGCCGCCCACTGATTCACCATAGACCGCCGGGCCGAGCGGGTGATAGGTTCGTGCAATTACTGCAGGGAGGGCTACCATGGCACCGCTTGGTTTTCAGCCTCAAGGCGTAATTCCAGCCTGCCTGTTGCCTTTCGATCGCGACCTCCAGATCGACCCTGCCGCCTACCGGCGCCATCTGCGCGACATAACGGCGGTGGCCGGTCTGAGCGCGATCACGGTCAACGCCCACGCTTCGGAAGTGGCCTCGTGCAGCTTCGAGGAGCAGCGTTGGGTGTTGGACTTAACGCTTGAGGAAATCGGCGACCGGCTGCCGATCGTGCAAGGCGTGTACGCCGACGGCTCGCTGGAAGCCGCGCGCCTGGCGCGAATGGCGCAAGCGGCCGGCGCTTCCGCCCTCTTGGTTTTTCCCCCGGCGCCCTTCACGATGGGCGCCCAGCGGCGACCTGCGATGGCGTTGGCTCACTTCGAGACTATCGCCCAGGCCAGCGATCTACCTTTGATCGCGTTTCAATATCCGCTGGCCGGCGGCCAGGGTTATCCCCTGGAGACGTTGGTGATGCTGTCCGAGCGCATCCCTAGCCTGTGCGCGATCAAGGATTGGTGCAACGACGTCGTGCTGCACGAGCGCCACATCCGGGTACTGCAACACCTGCCCCGCCCGCTCAGCGTGCTGACCACCCACAGCGCCTGGCTGATGAGTTCCCTGGTACTGGGCTGCCGCGGCATCTTGTCGGGCAGCGGTAGCGTTATCGCGGACCTTCACGTCGCGCTGTGGAGCGCATTCCAGGCCGGCGATCTGAGCGCCGCCCGCAGCCTCTACGAGCGCATCTATCCCCTGGCGCAAGTCTTTTACGCACCCCCGCTGGTGGACATGCACAATCGGATGAAAGTCGCGCTCGCCATTCTGGGGCGCTTGCCCTGCGCCGCCGTGCGACCGCCGCTGGTCGCGCTGGAAGCAGACGAATGCCGGCGCATCCGCGAGGCCCTCCAAGCCGCCGGCGTTGAACCGCACGGCGCGATTGCCCGCGCCGCCTGAGCTTCCCAAATGACGGGGGCGCAATGGCGCAACAGCGCGGCGCGGGCCGGTATGGGGGCAGTTTTCTTGGGTTGCGCCGGCTGCCTCGCCCTCCCGGCAGCTCCCATCGTGGTGGCGCACGCCAGCGTACTGGCCCCGTTGATCCTCAATCACACCGGGCTAATCGTCGCCTCCGATGCGGCCCAGACTCTCGGCGGCTTACCAACCCTGGCCGCTTCGGCTTCCGCCGCTCAGAGTGACAATGGCCCCGGCTACGACTGGTGAATCCGACGCCGCCGAGTGCGCCGATGGCTACAGCACCAGCGTTGTTGAGCGTATAAATCCATGATAAAAGGCGGGCTCAGAGAGGAGGGTGATAACACCATGCCTGATATCACCATCAAAGGCACCCTGCGTGAACCGGGTGGAAAAGCCGCCGAGGGGCGCAAGATCGCTTTCCTGTGCGACACCCAGATGCTGGGCGATGCGTTCGTCGATGCGGTTACCAAGGAAGCGGTTTCGGATCGCGAGGGGAAGTTTCAGGTTACGTTCCCCCAAGGGGTAAACGTACAAATTATGCTACCGGGTGGACAACGGGTCGCCGTGACGCTTCCGGAAAAATCCAGCATCGATTTCGACGAATTGCTCAAATCCGCGAAGTAGCCCTCCCAGCCCGCCCCGCGCGGGCTGAGGGCGAGGAATTTCCCTCCTTCGATCGTGCGAAGTATGGTTTGTACTCTCGGCTGTGTTCACAGATTGCGCAGCTGGCGTGGCAGGTGGACGGGTATTTGAATCCCTCCATCCGCCACGCTACAACCGCTGGCCCGCACGCCAAGCTTTTTCGCACGCACGATAGGGCTACCCTTCTAACCCCAGACCTCGCGCGCGGTCTCGATCACCAGGCGCAGCTTGGCGCTCTGCTGTTCGGGCGTGATGAGATTGCCGGGGATGGTGCTGGCAAAGCCGCATTGCGGACTCAGGCAGCACTGATCCAGGGCAATATATTTGCCTGCCTCCTCGATGCGGCGCTTGAGCGCGTCTTTGGCCTCCAGTTCGGGAAACTTGGTCGAAACCAGTCCCAGCACTACCGTCTTGTGCTTAGGCACTTGGCGCAGCGGCTCGAAACTGCCGGCGCGCGGGGTGTCGTATTCCAGGAAGTAGGAATCGACGTTGAGCCGGTTGAAGAGCATCTCGGCAAACGGATCGTAGCCGCCTTCGGAGGTCCAGGAGCTGAGGTTGTTGCCGCGGCACAGATGGAGCGCTAGATGGATCTGGGGCGGGCGACCCTCCAGCGCCCGGTTGATCACCGCCGGATACACCTCGTATAGCAGCTTGTGCGGGTCTTCGCCGCGCCGGCGCAACCGCTCCCATCCGGCCGGATCGCTCAACGCACACAGCGTGGTTTCGTCCATCTGGACGTAGGTACAACCGGCCGCGGCCAGCGCCTGCAGCTCTTTTTGGAAGGCTTCGACGATATCGTCCCAAAACAGCTCGATCTCGGGGTAGACCTCACGGCTGATGTTTTTGCGGCTGGCGCGCAGATGGATAATGGTCGGCGAGGGAATCGTGATCTTGGGCGTGCGCTGGGTGCGCGCGCGGATGAAGTTGAAGTCATCGACGTGGATCGGCCCGTGCCAGCGCATCCGCCCGTTGACCACCGGCTGCGGAATGGGAATCTTGTTGCCGCTTGTATCGATAAAGAAGGTCTGATCGATCTCGGGGTCGTGACCCATCGCGATTCCGCCCAGGCCGCGGGCGTAGAAATCGGCGTAGAAAACCTCGCGCCGGTACTCGCCGTCGGTGATCGATTGTAAGCCGAGCTCTTCTTGATAAGCGACTACCTTACCGATCGCCTCGTCTTCGAGCTCGCGCAGCCGGGCCGCCGGCAGCCGGCCAGCCTTGAACTCCTCGCGCGCGGCCAGCAGGGCGGGCGGGCGCAAAAAGCTTCCTACGTGCTCGGCACGGAACGGAGGATTGTGCGGCGCTGAACTGGCCATCGAACGCCTCCCAAGGATAAATTTGCGCTCTTGACCGGGGCATCATAGAAGCTAGGCTTCCCAAAGGAAAGCCGCGCCGCGCCGCGGCTGATCGCACAGGAGGAATCTCGATGCTGAGCGAAGCCGCCAACCGGATCTTTACCCAGGTCGGTCCCGGAACTCCGATGGGCGAATTGATGCGCCGCTACTGGCATCCGATCGCAGCGGTCACCGAGATGGAGGAAAATCCGGTCAAGGCGGTGCGCCTGATGGGCGAAGACCTGGTGCTCTTTCGCGACCAGCAAGGCAGCTACGGCCTGCTGGATCGCCATTGCCCCCATCGTCGCGCCGACCTGTCCTACGGATGGGTGGAAGAATGCGGCCTACGCTGCAATTATCACGGCTGGGCCTTCGACGCGCAGGGCCGCTGCGTGGCGCAACCGTACGAGGAACAGGCCGATCCCAACAGCCATTTCAAGGAAAAGATCAACATCAAACATTATCAGGCCGCCGAACGCGCCGGCCTAGTGTGGGCCTACATGGGGCCGCAGCCGGCGCCCCTGGTCCCCAACTGGGAGCCTTTCACCTGGCGTAACGGTTTTCGCCAAATCGTCTATGCCGACATTCCCTGCAACTGGTTCCAATGCCAGGAGAATTCGATCGACCCAGTCCATTTCGAATGGATGCACGATAACTGGGGCAAGAAGCTGCGCCACGAGGGCGGCGTCGCACCTCGGCATCTAAAGATCGCCTTCGACGAGTTCGATTACGGTTTTACCTACCGGCGCATCCGCGAGGGGGCCGGCGAAGACCATCCCTTGTGGACCATCGGGCGCGTCTGCTTATGGCCGAACGCACTGTTTACCGGCGGCCATTTCGAATGGAGGGTGCCGGTGGACGACGAGAACACCTTCAGCGTGACCTGGTGTTTCGACCCGGTGCCGCGCGATCGCCACCCCTATGTGCAGGAGAAAATCCCCTATTGGCGCGGTCCGATTAAAGATCCACGCACCGGGCGTTGGATTTCCACCCATATTATGAACCAGGATTTCATCGCCTGGGTCGGGCAAGGAACGATTGCCGATCGCACTCAGGAGCATCTGGGCGCCAGCGATGTAGGCGTGCTGTCGCTCCGCAAGCGCTTTTTGGCCGACCTCGATGCGATCAAGCGAGGCGAGGATCCCAAGGCCACGATTCGTGATATCGAGACCAACCGCTGCGTAAGATTGCCGATCGCCGAACGCGATTACCATGAAAATGGACCCACCCGCGAGGAATACGAAGCGCGGGTCAAAGCGTTGGGAAACCGACGCGCCTATCCGTTTCAGACTGGCCAGCCGCCCGAGGTAACCCGCGCCTTCGAAGACGCCCTAGGCATCAAGGTTGAGGCCTGAGCAAGTCCGTGGTGCAGATCCTCGAGCTTGCCTCCGCGAGAGCACAGAGGCGGGCTCGATGATCCGCCGGCAGAGCTGCTACCGGTCGTTCCCGTCCATTGCGAGGGCCTCCCACGGTTGGGCCGGCACCGTTCAGGATTCCGGACCCAACCTACACTTGCGTCCTCCGCCGTGGCGCCAGACGAGAGGCTTGACTTGTCATCACTTAAATACGAATGTCTGATATATCTTTAGGGAACGGGCAGAACAAGGCAGCTAGTGCACCGGCGCCATACGAAGCCCGCCGTTACATATGCAGCTTACCTATCATACCGATTACGCCTTGCGGGTCCTGATGTACTTGGCTGTGACCGACCAGCCGATGGCCAACGTGGCCGAGATCGCCGAGCGGTATGATATCTCGCGCAATCATCTGGTGAAGGTCGTGCATAATTTGGCTCGCGGCGGATTCATAAGGACCTATCGCGGCAAGGGGGGTGGGATCGAGTTGGCACGGCCACCCGAGCAGATCAATATTGGCAGCGTGGTGCGCTACACTGAGGGTAGATTTAAACCGGTGGAATGTTTCGACGCGAGTCGTAATCGCTGTTTGATTACCGGCGCCTGCGGCCTAGTGGAGGCGCTGGAGGAAGCGTGCGAAAGTTTCCTGACCGTACTCGATCGCTATTCCCTGGCCAACTTGGTGCGCCGGCGCACGAGCCTGGCCAGACTGCTGGCACCGCGCTCAAGCCTTAACTGAATCGCGCCAAACCTAACGCTGGCGCAAGACAAAAAAGCTCGGCAGGCAAACCGCAACTACGATCGCACCCCGAACCGGGTCGTGTGCCAAGTTAAGAAGCGCCCATAGCGTGGCGCCCAGCAGAACTAAGCGAATCGCACCGAGCAGCGGAAAGCCATCGTGCCACCATTGGGTAGACATATCGAGCATCCCACGCAGCATCTGGAGCGGAGAGACGGAGCCCAGCGCCAACGGCCGGCCAATTGGGTTGCGCATAGCTACTTCGTAACCAGGCGGCCGCCGCTTATTGCGGACCGCGTTTAAGTCCGGCCCGCGCCAAGAGGGCCAAACCGTCGTCCTCGTCAAACACCCGGTCCATCATGGGATAGAGCATCCCCTCTTCTTTTTTGTCGTGGCTATCGAGTAGGCTGGAAAGCGCCGCCGCATGCTCGCCGAGCCGATCCGAGGCCCCGCCATGCACGCCCGCCGCCAGCGCCTGAAGCAGCACTTCGAGTTGCCGATGCTCCATCCGCATTACCGCGGTTGGCCCGGCGGTGAGGCCGGTGCGCTCTTCGAAGCCAGGAAAGAATATTTCCTCTTCATCTCGAATATGTCGGCGCAATTCGTTAGCAAAGCACTCCAGCGGTGTGCCGGCCGCCGTGACCTCGCCCTTCAGCGTCGTCAACGCCTGACCCCAGAGGTCATCGAGCTTTCGGTGCTCGCGGGTAAGCATGCCAGTCAACAATCCCTCTTCCCTAGATGCGCCCATCTTCGACTCCGCAGGGCCTTCGCACGCACGGCCATTAAATATGCTTGTAGAATACAAGTTTAATTGCGGCTGTCAATCCTCGGTGGCCAGCTGCACCATTGCAGAAACATGGAACCACCGCGCTCTCATGCCATAACGGGCACCAGGCCTCCAATCAAATTGCCGCCAATGGCCCCGCCTAACCCGCCGTTGAAAGGCACTTGGCGTGGAATGGAGCGGCGCACAGGGGCTATTATGAAGCCAACCTTGGCAAGGAGAGCAACCCATCGCTGCTCGATTGAACCATAATAGTAATAGCGTCAGCGGGCGCATGCGCCACGTGTGCGAATTGCAACGGCTGCGCTTCAAAACGGAACATCTGGACGAAGGCGTGCGGCTGTGGCGCGAGTTGTCAGAAATACTGCGACATAAGAAGAGCTGCCAGTTCCAGCGCCTTTATCGCGGTCAGGATGAGCAAGTCTGGCTGGCTTGCTCAGAGTGGGAAAGCTTGGCTGATTTGGGCGGGGCTCGGCGCGAACTTGCTCGCTCGCCTCTTTACCGCCGACTGCATGCCATGCTGGAGCTTAGCAGCGAGCGTGCCTACCAGCCCTTCGGCCCGGTGCAAAGCAGTCGCGGTGCCGGTACAACGCAGGCTTTGGTCGTCGTCGCTTTGGCCCAATGGACCGACGAGGGCGAAGAAAAAATCCGCCGGTTGAACGACTTGACCGGTCACCTCAATCACGTGCTGATGCGAGCGGTTGGAGAGCCGGGTCAAGTCTGCTGCCTGGCGCAGTTTGCCTCAGCCGAGGACGCCGACGGCGCCATCGTGGTACTGGCTCAGACGCCCGAGTTGCAACCTTTGCAGCCTAGCTTTGAGCTGTTCATGTCATCAACAGGGCCCAGTGCATGACCGGAGCATGGCGGCGGAAAGTCGCCCAGCGCGGCGTGCGCTGATGGGTTACGAAGCGCTGATCGCGCTGCGCTATTTGGGCTCCCGGCGTAAATCCGCGTTTGTGTCCATCACCAGTTTCTTCACCGCCATCGGCCTCACCCTGGGAGTCGCCGCGCTGACCATTACCTTGGCGGTGATGAACGGGTTTGAGGCCAATCTGCGCATGCGCGTGCTCAGTCTAACCCCCCAGGTTGAAGTGGTCCGCTTCGGCGGCTTAACCGATTATCAGCGAGCGGTGGCTCGGGCCGACCGCGTGCCCGGCGTGGCCGGCGCGGATCCGTTTATCATCGGCGAAGCGATGTTGACTTCGCCCACCGCAGCTAGCGGAGTGGTGGTGCGCGGGGTCGATCCCTCCAACCCCAACTCAATCGTGCAGTTGCAAAATTATGTTATTGCCGGCAACCTCGGACGCCTGGGGCAGGCTCAACCCGCGCAAACCTCGCTCATGGGCTGGATCGCGATCGGGCAGAGTTTGGCTAAAAAGCTGCATACAAGCGTCGGGCAACAGGTCAAGATCGTCTCGCCCATCGTATCGGCTTCAGGTGCCGCGGTCACCGCGACCAGCGCGCCGCTGGGAGTAGGCGCACTGTTCAATTCCGGCGTCCAATTTATTGATGACAATCTGATCTTCATGGATTTGAGCGAAGCTCAGGCCTTTTTCGGCCGCCCGCAGCGGGTGGATGGGATCGAGATTCGACTGCGTGACCTTTCTCAAACCGCCTTGGTCACCGCGCGGCTGCGCCGAGTTTTTCCCTTTCCTGAGTACCGTGTGCGCAACTGGATCGAGCTTAATCAGGCCGCCTCGGCCGGCTTTGCGATGCTCAAGACAGTGTACAGTTTGGTGCTGACACTGCTGATCGGGGTAGCCGCTTTCAATTTGGTGGCTATGTTGATCATGGTTGTGATGGAAAAGCGGCGCGACATCGCCATCCTGATGGCGATGGGTGCGACACGTGGCGCCATCCGCCGAATCTTCATGCTCAAGGGGCTGGTGGTAGGAGCGCTCGGCACGGCCGCCGGCCTGGCGCTAGGCGCAATGGGCTGCGACGCCCTGGCTCGCTTCCATTTCATTCATCTCCCGCGCGACATTTACGGCATCTCAACCCTGCCGGTTGCCCCCTCCCTGGCCGCCTTCGCCTGGGTCGCAGTGGCTGCGATGGGATTATGCCTAGTCGCCACGATCTATCCCGCGCGCCAAGCCTCGCGACAATTGCCGGTGGAGATTATCCGCTGGGAATAAATGCCTGCTTCCAGCCTCCGGGCTGAGTCGCGCGGAGTAGCGCGGCAGACTTGAGCAAGGCTCGCGCCGCTTGCCAGCTCTACGATCCCACCCGCACCCCTGCACGCACTTGCATAACCACGGGGCGGCGCATTGGCGAGGTTATTGCCAAGACTTACGCCAGGAGCGCATCTCGCAACTATCCGTAGCTGGCAACCCAGCACCTTACCCCGGGGTGAACGGACGGAGACGAGTAAAGCGAAGGACCGCGCGCAGCTTAGTCACAAATCGCGAGCAGCCTTGCCCGCGCTGACAACGAATGGGCTGTGGCGGCCCGCCCCGCTAGGGCGGCATCGCTTCTGCGGACCGCGCAGCGCTCCTCCTATTGAGGAGACGCGATACTAGGCGCGCGGCGGCGTCACTTCGGGGCGCGGTTTGCTGGCCAGCCTGGCCTTGCGGATGACCAGGGTTTCATGCCCGCGAACCTTGATGGTACGGGCCGGCTCGGAACTCTGCGGCTTGAGGCTGAGCCGCGCCTCATGATTGCGTAGGTTGGCGTTGCCACGCTTGCGTCGCCAATTGCTTAGCTCCTGCGACAGCTTGGAAGCCAAACCAGCTTCGCCCTCGCGCGCTTCGTTCTCCAGCCCCTCGCTCCCCACCGAATTACTCATAGTCTCTTGGGAACCCATGTAGCTCCCTTCTCCTGACGGGAAATTACTCTTCCAAGTGCGCCGCCCAGGCGGCTAATCAGCCGAATGCCCAAAGTCGTTTGATCAAAAGTCCGAGCCGTGATTACGTGCTCAAATGATTATTTAGCGGAATGGTATAGGGCAGAATTCGAAGCGCTCCGAAGGGAGCGTAATACATTTATAGATCAGATTCAGCCTTGTTGGAAGAGGCTCTGCATTCTGATCGCCAAGCCTAAATCGCCAGCGATACGCAAACGGCCCGTCATAAAAAGGACTTGGCCATTAGCTTGGCCGTTTATCATATCCACGTAATCTTGCGCGGTCATCGAAAGCGTGACACTGGGCGAGGTATGACTTCCCTCATGCACCTGGCAAGTCTGGTCTTTGATCACCACGTACCATTTGCCGCCCCCCTCACCCGAGAGGTCGAACTGATAGGTAGCATCCAGTCCCTGTGCAGCTTCGGGCTTGAAGCTGCTGGGCATAGCAGCAAAAATCGCCTGACAACTGGATGGCATTCCAACCTCTCTCTCGCCGGCGCCTAGCTACGGGCACTGCTGCGGCCATATAAGCGCCACCCTAACAGCTTGTCAATATCCCAAGACCTCTGGGGAAGCGCTCCGGTCCCCTCGACTCACAAGTCAAGCTTAGCAGACCGAAGCCGCACAGGTGCAATCTTTTAAAGTTCACCGCCGACGCTTTTCACACTCTTAGAAGCCGAAAATGCCTTTGGGGACCACTCGTATGAGGTTGGTGCGCACCGTCACCGGCGCGGCGCTCTCCGCGATTGTTACCGCCCGTTCGCGCTCCAGGTTACTGCTCACCTCGCCGTCCAGGTACGCATCGTGACCAATGATCTGAACCGTAACCTTGGTGAGTCCCGCACCCTGCAATTTCTGCAGCACCAAACTTTGCTCCGCCGCCCACTCGGCGGTATCGGTATGCAGATTGTCGATTACGTCGCTGACCCCATCCACGCCACGCGCCGCTTTGACCGCCAGCCGCTTGGCCTTGTCGTCGAATACCTTGCCATACAGCGTCACCACTCCGCCCCCGTTGGTGTAAACCCCGACCCGTCCAAAGCGACGGTCGGCACGCAACCGTTCCTGCACGCGCGCCAGCAGCGTGGGCTTCGGGCGCGGCGGACGCGCCACGTGACGAACCGGCGGCCGCTCCCGATGAAGCGGTGGTCGTGCCACCGGCGGTGCGATCGGCTCGGGCGCCACAGGCGGTGCGCTGGGCCCCAGCGAAGCCACGCCAGCACCCGCCGTAGCGGCCGGGCTGGCAGCGGCCGCGCTGGGGGCAGGCGCGGGCACTGCTGGGGCATTGGCGTACTCGGGACTTTCACCGCTATTCATATGCGCAATCTTGTCAGCCAGCGCCGAGTCCACCGTAGAGCGTTCATCTGGATTGCGCGCCATCACGACCGGGTAGCTGATCTGCACCGAGCTGCCGGAAAAAGGAGTGTAATGCCAGCCCATCATGGTCTTGATGACATCGCCGTCCAGGGCCGGGTTGGGCGAAGTCGAGGTCTGGATTGCGCCGGCGGTAACGCTGCCGTCGGGCGTTACGGTCAAATTAACCAGCAGTCCGTCGTGCGCCTTAGGGTCGCCTGCCAAGGCGTTACGATAGACATCGAGCAGGCCCGCCTTGTTCTGGTTGAATACTTTGATAGCGGCATCGGAATTGCGCGCCGGATCATCGGCCGATTCCCCCGTGACCTGGACTTGCGTATAGGCCGCCAGCGCCGCCACCGGACCACTATTCACCGCCGGTGAGCTGATCGCCGAGGGCGAAGGCGCAGCCGCCATGCGGGTGGCCCTTGAATTGAGATGCCAGGCAAACCAGGCACCCGCCGTCAACGCGATGAGAGCGGCCAGCACATAGCCTATCCAACTGAGCCATCGCCAAGACGAAACTTGCGCTTGAGGCCGATCGTCGTCGAAGGTCTGCGTCTGCCCTGGCGTCCCCAAATTATAGCCGCCCAGCGCCGAGGAGGGCCGCAACGGCGGCGGCAGCGGCGGCGATGACGTCGCTCCGCCGGCCGTCAGCCGAGCTCCGCAAAACGAGCAGACTTCCTCGCCGGGCAAAGCCCTGCCCCCGCATACGGGACATTCCACCGCGGCGGCTTGCGTCGGCACCGGCGCCGCCTCCTGCGGCGAGACCATGCGCTGGGTAGCGCGTTCGCCCGCCGCCTCCGCGCCGCTGACCAAGGCCACACCGTCGGTGGCGCAAAAGCGCTCGCTGTCAGGGTAAGTTCGGTCGCATTCCGGGCAGCGCTTCATCGCAACTCTCTCGCCTCCGAGCTCAGGGTGCTCGATCAAGCATAAACGCTCTAGGGCACAATCAAAAGAGCGGTTTGGAAAGCCAGCTTCGCCCGCAAGGTCAGAGCGGAGGCAGCTCGATGGCCAGCCGTGCCGGATCGTCAATGGTGCGCACGTCGAGCTGGAAGGCACCCTCCTGGATGCGGCCGATTACCGGCGGGCGCGCGCTTCGGAACCAAGCCGCGATTCGCTGGGGCGAATAATGTGGATGGGTGATTCTGAGAACCCGGGTCGGTAGCTCTTCACCGGGCATCGAACCCGAGCCGACCTCAGAGGTGGACGGGGCCACCGTGATCGTAAACTCGGAGTCCAGGCGCTGGCGCAAAATCGCGCACGCCTGTTGCGCGCAACTCTCTAATTCCTCCGCGCCGCGGGACAAAAAGCGCAAGCTTGGGAGCTCGTGTGCGGGCTCGGCGGCCCAGCGATAAAGCTGCAAAGTAGCCGCTAACGCAACTAGCGTCAGTTTGTCACAGCGCAACGCGCGCTTGAGCGGATTAGCCTTGATCCGCTCGATCAGGTCGCTGCGGCCGACCAGGATGCCGGCCTGCGGTCCACCCAAAAGCTTGTCGCCCGAGAAACACACCAAATCGGCCCCGGCCGCGATCCGTTCCTGTACCACCGGTTCGTACTTGAGCCCCAGCGGGCGCAAATCGATCAGCGCTCCCGACCCCAGATCCTCCATCACTGCGATTCCTTGGCGGCGGCCTAATTCACACAGTTCGCGCAATTCCACCGCGGCGGTGAAGCCCACCACCCGATAATTGGAGGGATGCACCTTGAGCATTAGCGCGGTGTCGGGTCCGATCGCCTGGGCATAATCTTTAAGATGGGTGCGATTGGTGGTCCCGACCTCGCGCAGGCGGGCACCGCTTTTTTCCATCACGTCAGGGATCCGAAAGGAGCCACCGATCTCGATCAACTCTCCTCGCGAAACGATTACTTCTCGCCCGCGCGCCAGCGTGTCCAGGGCCAGCAGCACCGCGGCCGCGTTGTTGTTGACCACCGTGGCGGCAGGCGCGCCGCATAGCGCGCGCAGATCCTCCTCAACCAGCCGATCGCGGTCTCCACGGCTACCACTGGCAAGATCAAATTCTAGATCGATCGGCTCACGGGCGGCCCGTGCCACTGCTTCGGCCGCAGCCTCGGCCAGCAACGCACGGCCCAGATTGGTATGGATTACCACCCCAGTGGCATTGATCACAGGTTGCCAACTGGCAGTTTGGTCAAGCAAGCGCCCGCGCGCTTCACTCACGATCCGCGCCACCATGGCCGCGCGCGGCAGGTCGCGCTCCAAGTGGCCTGCACTAGCCTGCTCTCGCAGCGCGGTTTGCGCGGCGCGCACTGCTTCGACGATGCGGGCCCGGTTGACTGCGCTCAATGCCGGCTCGCCCGCCAGGGCGTTGAGGCATTCGTCCACCGACGGCATCAGCCGCAAGGCGCTGGACCGCGGCGCCGGCGGTACCTGAGCTTTGCTCGCCACGGAACCCTAATTGACCCCCGGCTCGACTTCGAAACCAAGGCTTTCGATCAAGTGGCGCGTCTCCTCCAGAGCCATTCCCGGCGTGGTCAAATACCCGTCGACGAAGATCGAGTTGGCGGCATACAGCGCGTACTTCTGCCATTGGCCAAGGCCCACCTCGCGCCCACCGGCCGCGCGCACTTCGGCACCGGGATTGAGCAGCCGAAACAAGCACAAGGTGCGCAGGCATTGTTGAGGCGTCAGATCATGCCGCCCGGCCAAGGGCGTGCCCGCGATAGGGTTGAGAAAATTGACCGGCACTGAATCGATGTGCATCCGCCGCGTGGCATAGGCCAGATCCAACACATCCTCGATACTCTCGCCCATGCCCACAATCCCGCCGGCACAGGTGTTAAGCCCGGCCGCGCGCACGTTTTCGATGGTTGCTACCCGATCGTCCCAGGTATGCGTGGTGCAAATGCTGGGGTAGAAATTGCGGCTGGTATTGAGATTGTGATTGATCCAGCCCGCACCCGCTGCCTTGAGCGCCTCGGCTTGCTCGCGCGAGGTCAGTCCCAGCGACAAACACAGCTCCAGCTGCGGATGACACGCCCTGATCCGTTCGCAGGCCTCGCCTAGATGTTCGATATCGGCCGCGCTAGGGCCGCGCCCGCTGGTCACCATGCAGTAGCGGCGCGCGCCGGAGGCGGCGGCGCGCTCGGCCCCTTCGAGCAAGCTAGCCAGGCTTTGCAGCTTGTACACCGGGATCTCGGCAGTCGACAGGCGCGATTGCGAGCAATAGCCGCAGTCTTCCGGGCAGATGCCGCTGCGGGCGTTGCGCAGCATGCAGAGTTTAACCCGGCGGCCGAAATGGGCCTCGCGCACAGTCAAGGTGGCTCGAAGCAACTCCTCCAAGCCTTCATCCGGACTGTTCAGCACGGCGCGCGCGCACTCGCGCTCCAGTTCCTCGCCGGCCAGCACACGTTCGGCCAGCGCCTGCGGATCCCATCGCTCCCAACTGCCCATAAATTCCTTTCGCGGCTTCAGGCCGCCGACCACGACTTGTCGCCCAAGCGTCAACTCGGGATTTTTACAGACCCCGCGACTTCACGCCAAGGTAACGACAAGCCCGCAGGCATCATAGCTCACTACAGCGTGGGTTACAGAGCCTCCGGATTGATCTTTTAGGCGGTTGGCTCAAGCGGGCGCGGGCGCCAGCACAAAATATTTGACCTTGCGCAGCATATAGCAGGCACACAGCAGGGTCAGGACTCCGCACCACACCACGGTCCACACCGCACCCAGGCGTTGCCCTAGGAAGCCTGCAAACAGGCTGCCCAGCGGCGTCATTCCCAGCATCGCCAGGGTGTACAGGCTCATCACCCGGCCGCGAAACTCCTCGGCCACGAATAGTTGCAACAAGGTATTGGAGGCGGCGGTGTAATTGATCATCGCGCAACCGGCGCACACCAACGCTATCAGCGATAACCAGGGGTGGGTGGACAGGCCGAAACCGATCACCGCCACCGCCATCCCGAACGCGCCGGCGATCAGCAGGCGGCGCAGGCGGCGCACGTCGCGACCATAGGCGCTGAGCAGGGCTGAGCCCGGCACTGCGCCCAGGCCGTTGGCGCCCATCAAAAAGCCGTAGAGACGCGCCTGGCCGTGCAAGATGTCGCGAGCAAAAATCGGCGCTAGCACCATGTACTGCATGGCTATCCCAAAGACCACTGCCAGCATCGCGAGCAGATTGAAGATCGCCACGTGATGCCAGGCATAGGCCAGCCCCTCGCGCAGTTGGCGCCAGAGCATCGCGCCGTGACGGGGAGCCGGTCGTGGCGCCACCTTCATCGCCATCAGAGAACCGATCACCGCCAGAAAACTCAGTCCGTTGACCAGGAAGCAACCGGCTTCACCGATCAGCGCCAGCAGCAGGCCGCCCAAGGCCGGACCCAGGGCGCGCGCCCCGTTCATCAACATCGAATTGAGCGCGATGGCACCCGGCAATTCCTCGCGCCCTCCGACCATCTCGATCACGAAAGCCTGCCGGCCGGGCATGTCGAACGCCATCGCAACGCCGTTGAGGAAACCCAACACGATGATGTGCTCAACCCGCACCACTCCGGTCCAGGTCAGGGCCGCGAGTACGAACGCGGTGGCCATCATCGCGCTCTGAGTGCCGACCAGCAGGCGGCGGCGATCGCTGCGGTCCACAACCACTCCGGCAAACAACGAAACCACCAGCACTGGCATCAACGAGGCAAAGGAGACCACTCCCAGCATCAGCGAGGAATCGGTCAGCTTGAACACCAGCCAGCCCTGGGCCACGTTCTGCATCCAGGAGCCCACCTGCGAGGTAAACTGGCCGAAAAACCACAGGCGAAAATTGCGGTGGCGCAGGGCTCGGAAAACCCCTGTGGATTGCCTGGCGGAGTCCTCGGGCGCGGGTTTAAGCAGTACTTCGGGCATTGGGGCCACCCCGAGTCTGCCAGAGCGCCCATGGCCAAGCGAGCGCACATTTCCCGCGGCATCGCGAACACCCCGCCCCAAAGCCAGGCAGTTGGAGGACGCAGGAAATTAATGAAACAGCGCGACCGCGCTCAGCGCCGGTTTGCCGAAGGCGGAGGCGAACGCGCCGGAGGCGGCCGCCATATAAGGCTGGGGGAAGAGCCCGATCGCGATGGTTCCCGCCACGCCTATAGCGATTGCCGCCACCAACGCCGGGCGGGCATAGACACGCCCGGGCTCGACGCCACCGGTGCCGGCATACATGGCAACCACCGGGGTCAGATAGTAGTAAGCAGATATCACGCTATTGACGACCGCGATTACCACCAGCCAGACATAGCCAGCCGACAGCGCGGCCGAAAACAGGTAGAACTTGCCCACGAATCCGGCTAGCGGTGGCACTCCAACCAGAGACAGCAGCAACAACGTCATCGCGGCGGCCAGGATCGGATGGCGCGTCGCCAGACCACGCAAGTCGTCGATCCGATCATTGGGTTCGCCCTGGCGGGCCAGCGCGATCAGGATTGCGAAGGCACCAAGGTTGGTGAAGGCGTAGCCCAGCAGGTAGTAAAGGACTGCGCCGCCGGCGCCAATTCCACCCGCCGTCATCGCCACCAGCATGTAGCCGGCATGGGCGATCGCGGAATATGCCAACAGTCGTTTCAGATTGGTCTGCAGCAATGCGATGGTGTTGCCAGCCGTGACCGTCAGCGCGGCAATCACCCACAACACCCAACTCCAATCCGGACTTATCGCCGGCAGATGGACCATGAAGACACGCACGAAGCCCGCGAAAGCCGCCAGTTTGACACCTACTGCCATGAAGGCGGTGACCGAGGTCGGCGCTCCTTCATAAACGTCAGGCGTCCACATGTGAAAGGGCACAGCCGCCACTTTAAAAGCGAACCCGATAAGGAGCAGGCCGACACCCAAGAGCAGCAGCGGCTGATGGCTGGAATGACCCATGGCGGCGCTGACCTGAGCGAGTTTGACACTACCGGTGGCACCGTAGATAAACGCGATACCGTAGAGCAGGAAGCCGGTAGAAAAAGCTCCCAGCAGGAAATACTTGAGCGCGGCTTCGTTGGATTTGGGATCGCGCCGGGCCAGTCCCGCCATCACGTAGACCGCGATCGACATCGTCTCGAGGCCCAAAAAAATGATGATGAGGTCGCCCGCCGCGGCCATCAACAGCATGCCAATCGTAGCAAATAGGAGCAGCGCGTAATATTCGGCTCCGGGCAGGCCCTGCTGAGCCACGTAATCCAGCGACATCAGAACGGTAACCGCGGCGGCGAAGAGGAGGATCAGGAAGAAGTAGGCGCTGAAATTATCGACCACCAAGGCGCCCGAAAAGGTCAGCTCGGAGGGACCGATCATCCCCAGCGCGAAAATAAACGCGATCACCAACCCTACCAGCGACAGCCAGCCCAGGCCCTCGCCTTCCTCTTCACTTAGGCGCGCCCCCACCAGCAGCACAACCATCGCGGTCACCGCCAGCACGATCAGCGGCAAGATTGGGAGCCAGGCGAAATGCAGCTGGGCGAAATTGAAAGCGTTCGCAGTCATCTCAGGTTGCTCGCCGGCGCGACCGCGGCCGCCGCCATCTGTTTGCTCTCGCTTTGGTCCAGCCGAGCGACCTGGGCGTGAGCACGCTGCACCAACAGCTGCACCGATGGTTCCATCCGCGACAGCAGAGGTTTGGGGTAAAGACCCATGAAAAACATCAGCCCAATCAGCGGCACCATGACCGCGATTTCCCGTGCCGTGAGATCGGGCAGGGTTTCATTGATCTTGTGTTTGATGGGGCCAAAGATCACCCGCTCGTAGGCGTAGAAGAGGTACAGCGCGCCCAGGATCAGGCCGGTGACGGCCACCGCCGCCGCTTGCCAAGTCGCCAGGTAGGCGCCCAGCAGGATGAGGAATTCTCCCACGAAGCCGTTGAGGCCGGGCAAGCCCACCGACGACAGCATCACGACCATGAAGATTCCCGCGTACTTGGGCACGCTGTGCCACAGACCACCAAACTCGCTGATTTCGCGCGTATGTCGGCGCAGGTAGATCATCCCGACCAGAAGAAACAGAGCGCCGGTGGAAACCCCATGGTTGAGCATTTGGTAAAGCCCGCCCTCAACGCCCTGCGGATTGAGAGCGAACAGTCCGAGCATCACGAACCCCAGATGGCTGACCGAAGAATAGGCTACCAGGCGCTTGAGATCGGGCTGCACCAATGCCACCACCGCACCGTAAACAATTCCGATTACCGCCAAGGCCATGAAGATCGGCGCGGCTTGGCGTGCCACGTCGGGAAAGAGCGGAATGGCGAAGCGCAGGAAGCCGTAGCCGCCCATCTTCAGCATCACCCCGGCTAGAATCACCGAGCCCGCGGTGGGGGCCTCGGTATGAGCGTCGGGCAGCCAGGTATGCACCGGCCACATCGGCACCTTGATCGCGAAGGCCAGGGCGAAGGCCGCGAACAGCCAGCGGGCCTGGGTCGCGGTTAACGGCACTTGGTAGAGTTGCGGCAGATCGAAGCTGAGATGCCCAAGCTGCGTGCGCGCCGCCAGCACTAGATAGATGATGGCGACCAGCATCAGGATCGAGCCGAGCATGGTGTACAGGATAAATTTGAAGGCGGCGTACAGCTTGCGGCCGTGACCCCAAATCCCGATGAGAAAATACATCGGAATAAGCATCACTTCCCAAAATACGTAGAACAGGAAAATATCAACCGCCACCAAGGCGCCTAGCAGTCCGGTTTCCAGCACCAGCATGAAGAAACAGAATTCCTTGGCCCGAAACCCGATATCACCGCCGCCCGAATAAAGCAGCGAGAGCGAGATCAGAATCGTGGTCAGAAGAACCAGGAACAAGCTGATGCCGTCGATACCGATGTGATAGGAAATCCCGAATTGCGGAATCCAGGAATAGTTTTCCACGAACTGATAGCTGGTGCTGGCGGGGTCGAAGGCGGCAAAGAGATAAAAGCTTATCGCCAGCGGAATCAGCGAAAAGATGAAGGCCGAGCGCCACGCGCCCCGCTCATTGCTTTGCAGGGTAATCAGTATTGCCCCCAGCAGCGGCACAAACACCATCGCGGTCAGCCAGTTGGAAAACATCAGTGGAGCACCCGGTAGACGTAGAAGGCAACCACCGCCACCGCGCCCAGCAAATAGACCAGGGCGTAGGATTGCACGTTGCCGTTTTCCGCCCGCCGCGCCAAGTCACCGCCGGTCTCGACGGTCACGGCCGAGCCTTCCACCACGCCATCGATCGTGAAGGAGTCAACGCCGCGCCACAGCACATAATGGCCGATGAAAAACAGTGGCCGCGACACCAACCGATCGTAGATTTGGTCGATGAAATACTTGTCCAGGAGAAGCCGATACAAAGCATATACCGAGCGTGCGAGTTGGCCGGGCCACTCGGGACGAGCGATATAGAAAAGCCAAGCAGTTGCCAGTCCGGTCAGGCCGGCCAGCACGCTCAAGCCGCTGAGCATGACTTCGTTGGTTTCAAACAGGGGCTTGAAGGTGCCCACCGTACTGGCCAGGAAGCGGCCCAGCACATTGCCCCACAGAAGGCCCTGGGGCAACGCTATCCAGCCGCCGCATAGCGACAGCGCCGCCAGCACCATCAGAGGCAGCGTCATCACCAATGGCGATTCGTGGATGTGATGGGCTTTTTCGGGCGCGACCCGCGACTTGCCATGGAAGGTCATGAAAATCAGGCGGAACATGTAAAGTCCGGTCAGCGCGGCGGTAATCAAGCCCACCAGCCATAAGACGAAATGGCCCGAAGAGTAGGCCGAGCTCAGGATCAGATCCTTGGTAAAAAATCCGGCAAACGGTGGAATCGCCACGATCGCCAGGGTCGCCATCCACATCGTCACGCAAGTGATCGGCATCTTGCGCGCCAGCCCGCCCATGTGGTTCATGTCCTGCTCGCCGTGCAATCCGTGGATAACCGAGCCGGCGCACAGAAAGAGCAGGGCCTTGAAGAAGGCGTGAGTCATGACGTGGGAGATACCGGCGGCGAACGCTCCCACTCCCACTCCCATGAACATGTAGCCGAGCTGGCTGATGGTCGAGTAGGCCAGCACGCGCTTGATGTCGGGTTGGACAATGGCGATGGTGGCGGCGAAAAACGCTGTGGCCGTGCCTACCGCCGCCACCACTTCCATCGCCTGCGGGCTGAGCATGTAGAGGAAGTTGAGGCGAGCCACCATGTAGACCCCAGCCGTGACCATAGTCGCGGCGTGGATCAAAGCACTGACCGGCGTAGGACCGACCATCGCGTCGGGCAGCCAGACGTAGAGCGGAATCTGGGCGGATTTACCGGTGGCGCCCGCAAACAACAGCAAGCCCGCGGCCGTAGCCAAAGCGGGCGTCACCACCGCGATATGGCTCTGCATCTGCACAAAGTCCAGGGTCCAGAAGCCGTGCGAAGACAACGCCCAGAATAGGGTCAGCAGCCCCAGGATAAAGCCGGCGTCACCGATACGATTGACCACGAAGGCCTTGCGGCCGTTATAGGCAAACTGTGGATCGGTGTACCAAAACGCGATCAGTAGGTAGGAGCACAGCCCGACCCCTTCCCAGCCTACAAACATCAGCAGCAGGTTGGCGGCCAAGACCAGTAGCAACATCGAGAACACGAACAGGTTCATGTAGGTGAAGAAGCGGGCGAAGTCAGGATCCTCAGCCATATAGCCGCACGAATACAGATGGATCAGCGCGCCTACCCCCGACACCACCAGCACCATCACCGCCGCCAGCGAATCCAGGCGCAAGGCGATCTGGACGTGAAATCTGCCGACCTCGATCCACGGCCACAAGGTGACACCCAAGACCTGACCCGGGTTGAGGGTCAGCAGGGTACCCACTGCCCATAGGGCAACGGCGAAGGGGATTGCGATCGCAGCCACCCCTACGGTGTAGACCGCGGCGCGGCCGGCGCGCGCGCCCCAGAACAGGTTGAACACGACCCCCAGGACAGGGCAGAGCAAAATCAGGCCCAGGGCCGGAAAAGCAACCGTCATCGGCTCACCAGCGCATCAGGTTGAGTTCGTCGGCGTTAACGGTTTCGCGGTTACGAAAAATCGCCAGAATGATTCCCAAGCCGACCGCGGCTTCGGCCGCCGCCACCGTCATCACGAAAAACACAATGGCCTGGCCGTCGGTGGAGTTGAGCGCACGCCCAAGCGCGACGAAGGCCAGATTAACAGCGTTGAGCATTATTTCGATCGACATGAACATGATGATGATGTTGCGCCGCAACAGCACACCGGCAACGCCGATACAAAACAGCACACCGCTCAACACAAGGAAGTAATCGATCGGCGTCACGCTCATTTCACGGCTCCTGCCTCGCCAGGCGCCACCCGACGCGCCAACGCGATCGCGCCCACCACCCCCACCAGCAGCAAAATCGAGGTCACTTCGAAAGCGATTAGGTATTGGGAGAAAAGCGTTTGCGCCAATCGGTTGATGTCGCCGTAACCGGCCCCAACCGCGGGCTGGCTCCCGCCCAGCGCTGGCCCCAGATTCACGAAGACCATCACCAGCTCGGCAATCAGCGCTGCAGTGAACAACGCGGCCAGAACCTTGAGCGCCAGCCGCCCACCCTCGGGCGGTTCGACCTGCAGATTGAGCAGCCAGATAACAAAGAGAAACAAAACCATGATCGCGCCGGCATAGACGATCGCCTGCAAAAAACCCACGGTCACCGCGCCCAGGCCAATGAAGAGCACGGCAATGATCAGCAGCGTTCCCACCAGCGAAAGCAGGCAGTGGATGGGATTGCGCTGAACGATGACGCCGAGCGCGGAGAGCACCGCCAATGCGGCCAGAAAAGCGAACAGCCCAAGCGGCATCGCTGTTATACCCCCGCCAGCACGATTACGCAGGCTGTGACCACCAGGTTGGCCACGGCCAGCGGCAACAGCCCCTTCCAACCCAGCCGCATGAGCTGATCATAGCGAAAGCGGGGCAGGGTCCAACGCACCAGGATCTGCAACCAGCAGAAAACTACCACTTTGAGGGTAAAACTGATTATACCCAGGATGGCCACCACTACGTTGGGCAGTGCCAGCGTGGCGCCACCGGGAAAATGGAAGCCAGTGGGATAGAGGTAGGGGACCTGCCAGCCGCCAAAGAAAAAGGTCGTGACCAGGGCCGAGATCAGGACGATTTCGGCAAAATCCACCAGCATAAAGACGGCCTGCTTGCCACCCGAATACTCGGTGAAATAGCCCGCGATAAGCTCCGATTCGCCCTCGGGCAAATCGAAAGGCACGCGCTTGGATTCCGCCATCCCAGCCGTCATCAGCAGCAGAAAAGCCACCGGCTGCACGCAAATTCCCCAGCGCGGCAGCCAGCCAAACCACACCCCCCCCTGAGCCCGGCACATCACCTGCAAATCCAGGGTGCCGTAGGTCATAACCACCGCGATAACCGCCAAGCCCATCGCCAGCTCGTATGAGATCATCTGCGCGGTAGCGCGAATACCCCCCAACAGTGCCCAGCGGTTGTTGGAAGCCCAACCGGCCAGTGCGACGCCGTATACGCCGATACCAACCGTGGCCAGAACATAGAGCGCGGCTACGTTGATCGGAGCGGCCTGCAGGCTGATGTGGTAACCGCCGATGGTCAACTCGTCGCCGAAGGGCACCACCGCGAAAGTTACCAGCACCGGAAACATGGCCAGAAAAGGGGCCAAGCTGTGCAAAAAGTGGTCGGCGCCAGCGGGAACAAAGTCTTCTTTGGTAAAGAGCTTGAGCGGATCCGCCATCAGGGTGTTGACGAAGCCCAGATTAGGCAGTCCCAGGCGCTGTCCCAAACCAAGAATGTTGGCACGGTTGGCGCCCACCCGATCCTGAATCAGGGCGCTGCCCTTGCGCTCGAACCACAGCAGAAGCGCTGACAGGTTGAGCACCATCAGGATCACCACGATCGCCTTGACGGCGCCAATGAGCAGATCAATCGCCACGACTGCCCAGCTCGTCGATCAGCCGAACCACCGATTCGGGCGTGAGGTTTTCGTAGAAGGGGCCATGGTTGAGCTGAAGCATCGGCGCGCTGCCGCAGGAGGCCAGACACTCCACTTCGCTGAGCGTGAATTTGCCATCAGCCGTGGTTTCGCCCGGTCCGATCGCAAGCTTGTCGCGAACGCAGTCGATAATAGTGGCGGCGCCGCGCAAGCGGCAGGAAAGATTGCCGCACACTTCCAAATGCCAGCGCCCTACCGGCTTGCGGTAGAACATCGTATAAAATGAAACCACACCGGCCACATGGGAGGGAGCCAACCCCAGCAGCCCCGCGACGTAGGCTTCCACTTCGGGGCTAATCCAGCCAAACTCGCGTTGGGCCAACCATAGCGCGGGCAATAGCGCGGCTTGCTTGGTGGGATAATGGCTCAGGAGGTCGTGCAACTCCGCCAACACCGGCTGCGAAAAGTTGATTTCTTTATGCTCGGTCATCGATCTCAATCTGACGCCGCCACGCGCCGGGCGAACAGTATGAACTCGTATCCGAAAGCTATTTGCGTAGCAAGTACCACCACCCTTCTGCCCGCGCCGGCGACGCGCGCGGGCTTGCGCCTTGCTTCCCCCGTGAGGATTCTTTATCTATCCCAACTGATGTTACAAAAGCGGGCGACCGATTGGCGGGCCGGGGTTCACTCCGCCCGCTGTTCCGCGCTAGCCGCGCGCGCCCGGCGGCGACTATGCGAATAATCGCGGGAGACGCCCGCGGGCGCAAGCTCAAGGCCCCAGCCGGATTGGCCACCCGACCAACCTTGGCACGGGTTCGCCAATCGATTTTCTCGCGCCTAGCGGCCCGCTTCGGAATGAGCGAACTGCGCGTGCTCGATCTGTTTGCCGGCACAGGCTCGCTGGGAATCGAGGCGCTCTCGCGCGGCGCCGCCCACGTCACCTTCGTGGAAGGCGCGCGCCCCGCTCTGGCCGCGCTGCGCGATAACCTGGCAGCCTTGGCCCTGAACCAACGCGCACGGGTGATAGGAAGCGATATCTGGACCGCGCTGGAGCAGCTTGCGCGCGAGCGCGCCCGGTTCGATTTGATTCTGCTCGATCCTCCCTATCGGCGCGGCTGGGGTGAGCCGGTATTGAGCCGGCTGGTGGAGTTGGAATTGTTTGCGCCAGGGGGATGGGCGGTAACAGAGGTTTCCAAACTGGAGCTTGCGCCCGCTTCGCGCCCGGGCCTGCAACGTATCAGCTTGGCTACTTTGGGCGACCATCAGATCGCGCTGTACCGCCTCGAGGAGACAGCGGCGGAATGAACAACCAGCAGAGTACGCGCATGCGCTGCGCGGTCTATCCGGGAACCTTCGACCCGATCCACAACGGCCATATCGATATCGTGCGCCGGGCGGTGGAAATCTTCGACGAAGTAATCGTCGCCGTGGCCTACAACCCGCACAAAGACAGCGCCCTGTTCAGTGCCGACGAGCGGGTGGAAATGATCCGGGAAAGTGTGCGTGACCTCGAACCGCGGGCCCGCGTGGACAAATTCAGCGGCCTGTCGGTGGAGTACGCCGAACGAATCGGCGCTCGGGTAATTATCCGTAGCCTGCGCGCGGTGACCGATTTCGAGTACGAGTTGGGCATGACCCATCTCAATAAGTACATGAAGCCCAACGTGGAGACGATTTTTCTGTTCGCCAATCCGGCCCTGTTCTTTTCCGCCTCCCACCTGATCAAGGAGGTGGCCAGTTATGGCCAACGGCTGCCGGCCTTGGTTCCCCCCAACGTCATGCAAAAACTGCGCGAGAAGTTTAAACTGGATTAATATTCCCGCGGCCGGGCAGCGGCCATGCAAAGGACTGATCGATGATCAAGCTCAATCGCCGGGTTGGCATGCTGAAGCCCTCGGCCACCCTGGCGGCCGAGGCGCGCGCGATCGAATTGCGCGAAGCCGGCAAGAACGTGATTTCGCTGGCCGCTGGCGAACCCGACTTCGACACCCCCGAGCGCATTAAGCAGGCCGCGCGCGCGGCGATGGCCGAGGGGTTGACCAAATACACCGCGGTTAGCGGCACCTCGCGGATCAAACAGGCGATTTGCGCCAAACTCAAACGTGAAAATGGGCTCGTTTACGAGCCAGCGGAAGTGATGGCAACGGCGGGCGGCAAGCCGGCGGCTGCCAACCTGATAAACGCCCTGTTCGATGAAGGCGACGAGTTCATTATTCCTACTCCGGCCTGGGTGAGCTTCATCGCGATGGTACAATTGTCGGGCGCCACGCCCAAATTGGTGCCCACCGCGGAGCGCGACGGCTTTCGGCTGAGCCCTTCAAGCCTTGAGGCGGCGCTGACCCCGGCCACCCGCGGCATTATTCTCAATTCACCCTGCAACCCGACCGGCGCGGTTTATCAGGAAGAGCATCTGCGCGCGCTCGCACGGATATTTGTGGAGGCCAAGCTTTGGGTCATCTCCGATGACGTCTATGAGCACATCAGTTACGGCGGTCCCATACCCCACCTCTTTGCCATCGAGCCGCGACTCAAGGAGCATGGCATCGTCATCAACTCGCTCTCCAAAAGCTATGCGATGACCGGCTGGCGGATCGGAATGGCGGCCGGACCGCGCGAGGTCATCGCCGCGGCGACTCGCCTGCAAGGGCAAAACGCCAGCAACCCCAATTCGATCGCCCAGGCCGCGGCGGTCGAGGCGCTCAACGGACCGCAGGACGACGTCCGGCAAATGGCGGCCGAATTCCATCGCCGGCGCGACTTTGTGGTCGAGCGCGTACGCACCATCCCAGGCTTCAGCCTGCCCAACGTACCCGAGGGCGCTTTTTATGTCTTCCCCAACGTCTCGGCCTTGCTCGCTTGCAAATGGAACGGCCAGCCGGTGGGTGACGGCGACGGTCTAGCCCGCATCCTGCTGGACGAAGCGCTGGTCTCTACCGTGGGTGGCACCGATTTCGGCGCACCGCAGTTCGTGCGCCTGTCGTATGCCAATTCCCTGGAGAACCTGCGCGAGGCCTTCGATCGTATCGAGGGCGTGACCCGCAAGCTGTTGGGCTAGAACGTGCTTGAGGAGCGAGCGGCACCAAAGATGCCGTTCACTCCTCAAGCGCGCTTACCGTAACCTCTTTCAACCACTGGTCGATTACCGATTTTTTAAATCGCCAATCACTGCCGATCTTAAATCCGGGCAGTCGTTTCTGCCGCAACAATCGATAGATCGTACTGGGATGGCAGCGCAGATACTCGGCCAGCATCGAGACCGTCATGATCTCGGGGTTTCCGTTGACCAATTGGGTATCAGCCAACTGTGACGTACTCCTTTCGTACCGCATGCTCAAATCCTCTTTGGATAGCTTTTTGTAATGCAAAAGTAAGTTAAATCTAGCGTAGCACTAAAAAGCGGAGAATCAAAGCCATAGGTGCGAAAAGATTAACTTGCCCTTAACCCGCCGCTAAACGTCGAGACGACAGAGGCAGGGCACATATTCAGGCGGCCGGTAGGGAAATCCGTCGAAAACTTGGTGGCGCCCAACCCTTCGGCCCCACCGCTTCCAATCGAACACGTTTAACGAGCTTCGGGCCTTGGCTGATAGCTCGCAAATAGGCTGCAACACGTCCTAAGGCAAGCAATTCGAAGGTGATCGGATTTTGCTTGGCAACTAGTGGCGCGGGCGCTGCACGCACCACCAGTTGCCGCTGCCGGTTTCTCGGCCGCGAAACGCTTCACTTATTTGTGGCAGCCGGTTTTACGAACTTCAGAGTTAGTCGGTTGCTTTCGCCGATGGCGGCATACTTGGCCCGATCCTTATCGCCCAGCCGAAAGGTGGGCGGTAGAGTCCACACCCCTGCGGGATGATCGGTATCGTCGTTGGGATTGGCGTTGATAGCAGAGCTGGCAGCCAGTTTGAACCCGGCCTGGCGCGCCAGGGCAACGATCTGGCCTTGGGTCAAATAGCCTGAGCGGGCGTGGGGGTCGGCCGGAAGCTTGCTGCCGTGATCGACCACGCCCAGAGTGCCACCAGGCTTGAGGGCGCGGTAGAAGGTCTGGAAGTAGCTTTCCGCATCGCCCTTGGCAACCCAGTCATGAACGTTGCGGAAGGTCAGAATCAGGTCGGCACTACCGGCGGGGGCAATGGCGGCTTTCTTTTCTGGATTCAATTCGGTGACGATAATCTTACCGTACAGCTCAGGATTGGCTGCAATTTTCTTGCGGAAGCTCTGAAGCGAACGCCCAGGCGGCACCGCCTCGTAAAGCTTGCCCTGAGGTTTCAGATAGGGCGCCAGGATTTCAGTGTACCAGCCCCCGTCGGGCGCAATTTCGACCACTGTCATATCCGGCCGCAGCCCAAAAAATTCCAATGTTTCCACCGGATGGCGATAGCGGTCACGCGCGCGGTTCTTGGCCGAACGCTGCGCTCCCGCCACGATCGCGCGCAACTGGGCTTCGGCGCCAGCCCCTTGTGCGTGGACCACTGGCGCTCCCCACGCGATCATTCCCGCTACGGCCACAAACATGCCGAACTTGGCTAGGTTTTTTCTCAACACGATTGCCTTTCCGCGCTCGGGCTGACACAGCCGTGCCGGATGCGCCCGTGTCCAAAGCGCGATTTTGGTAAGGATTGCACCGCCAAGTCTGGTTTGGCGGAGCGAGTCCTTATCACATACCCTGCCATTGCCTGAGAGCGCAACTGCGGCAAGGTGTTACGCAGGCTTTTCAGCGCGCGCGTTTTCCGTGGGAGCATTACTTTTCAAAGCTTACGGAAATCGGGGCGATCATTAGGGCTCGCGCTCGAATGCTCGCCCGATGCAGCCCAGGCTGTTAGCCTGAACAAGGCTGAAAGAAGCGCTTTAAGACTGTACGGTGGTGAAGGCCGCGGCCTGACCCCTCGCCAATCTTTTATTTTCGGATAGGTCAACCGGGCCTTGATTTGATCAGTCGAAAGGAGCCAAGGCGATGATGTGGGCAGACTGGATTTCCGCGATCCCTACGCTTCTTGCTCACTGGCATCGGCTGGCAATTTCCACTGCTCTGGTCGCAGGCGCGATTATCGCGGGCTTGATCACCCATCGCATCGCCTTCGCGATCTTCCGCCGATTGGATCGCCATCCCGGCAAGCTAACCCAGCTTCTGATGCTCAACTGCAGCGCTCCCTTGCGTCTGGCGCTGCCGATCTACGCGGTCGATTTGGTGACACCGCTGCTGCGTTTTCCCCACGAGTTGGCCGATTTCCTGCAACACGTGTTGGGGCTGTTGGAGATCGGCGCCGTCACCTGGCTGTTAATCACGGCGGCACTGGCGCTCTCCGAGAGCCTAATCGCGCATTTTCAAATCACCGAGACTGACGAGTTTCGCGCCCGGCGCATTGTCACTCAGATTCGCATCTTCCGCCGCATCCTGATGACGCTTATCGCGATTTTGGCCGTGGCGATCGGCCTGATGTCCTTTCATTGGGGCAAGGAGCTGGGCGCCAGCATCCTGGCCTCGGCTGGAATCGCCGGCCTCGCGGTGGGTTTGGCCGCGCGGCCCACGGTGGAGAATCTGGTGGCTGGAGTTCAGCTTGCGATCACGCAGCCAATCCGGCTTGAGGACGTGGTCATCGTTGAGAACGAATGGGGCTGGATTGAAGAGATTACCACCACCTATGTGGTGGTCCGTATCTGGG
>DATGLK010000024.1 GCA_035294265.1 Candidatus Binataceae bacterium | reverse complement strand
TTGCCCCGCGTGTACATCTCCGCCGTCTTCTCCTCAAAACGCCGGATCGTCGCCATCCGCCGATATAATTCCAGCAAATCGTGCTCGCCCAGCTTTGCCAGCGCACGCTCGCTTACCCGCTCTCGTTCTAGTGCCATGATGTCACCCTTGCTTCATTGTATCGTGATTCGCCCCTGAATATAGGGGGCGGGGCGTTAGAAAGACGGCCAGCTCGGGATCAGCCTTGCGATGCTGGCTGGCGGGGCCAAAGCGTGATTGATGCGCTCATTGCAGTTGCAGCCGCAATTGAGCGGCCGCCATCACTGGACTGAACGAGGTGCGATGGAGCGGCGAGGGGCCCAGCCGCTTGACCGCGGCCAAATGTTCGGCCGTGCAGTAGCCTTTGTGGCGGGCGAACCCGTAGCCCGGATAGAGCTGGTCGTAATAGCACATCAGACGATCGCGCTGGACCTTGGCGATAATGGAGGCCGCGGCGATACAAAAGCTTTTGCGATCGCCGCCGACGATCGCAGTCTGGCGCACTTGCAGGCCGCGCAGCGCGCGGCCGTCCACCAGCACATGCTCGGGGAGCGTGGCCAAGCGCGCGATTGCGGTGCGGCAAGCAGCCTGCGCGGCGTGAAAAATATTGATTCGATCGATTTCCTCAACGCTCACTTCCGCCACCCCGATCGCCAAGGCGCGCGCTTGGATGGCCTCGAACATCGCTTCGCGCTGGAGGGGGGAGAGCTGCTTGGAATCATGCACACCCTTGATAAAGGTCTCCGGCGCAAAAATTACCGCCGCCGCCATCACCGGTCCCGCCATCGGACCGACTCCAACTTCGTCCACCCCCGCTACCAACTGCACGCCAGCCTGCCACAGCTTACGCTCGTGGCGCAGGTCCGGATGCTTAGTCATCGGCCGCTCCGCCAGTCGTGATGGTTAAGGTCGGTATTATGCGGCCTGCGCGGCAGCCAGGCAAACCCACCCCGCCGACTGCCTAACATTCCAGACCTTGACCTGCGGGCGCAAAGCTACGACGTTAGAGTGCAACTTCGGCCATCGTGGCCGACCCGCTTGGAGGCAGGGGACGATCATGGCGGAACAAGGCCAGAATCTGGATCAACTGCGGCTTGAGCAGCGCGAATACTGGAGTAACGCGGCCGAGAGCTGGAAGGAGCTGTGGGCCACGCGCGAGCGAGCTAACCAGCCAATCGCGGACCGGCTGGTGCAATTGGCCCAGATCAAGCCCGGCGATCGCGTGCTTGATATCGCCACCGGCCTGGGCGAGCCGGCGGTGACCGCGGCTCGACTGGTGGGTCCGGGCGGGCTGGTGGTGGCCACCGACCAGGCGCCGGGAATGATCGCGGGGGCGCGCGAGCGTGCCGCTTCGCTGGGCATGTCCAACATGGAATTCGTCGAGACTGACGCCGAAACCCTGGCGGTGGGGCCGCGGCAGTTCAACGCCGTGGTCTGCCGGATGGGGATGATGTTTGTGCCCAATCTGGAGCGGGCCGCGCGCCGGATCGCCGAATTGTTGCTGCCCGGCGGTCGTTTCGCCACTGCGGTTTGGAGCGTTCCGGAGAAAGTGCCGATGATAAGCGTGGGCCTGGAGGTCGCACGCGGCGTGCTGGGTACGCCCCCACGCGATCCCAACGCCCCCCATCCGCTTCGCCTGGGCAATCCGCAGCCGTTGCTGGAGGCGCTGCGCGCCGCAGGCTTCAAGGATGTCACGGTGGAGCCGATCACGATCAGCAATGAATGGCCCAACGCGCAGGTCTGCGCCGAGCATCTGAGCAAGTCGGGACCGCTGCGGGCGCTGCTGAGCAGCCAAACTCCCGACAGTGTAAGCAAAGTCATCAGCGCGATCAGGGCGGCCCTGGGCAAATTCGCCGATTCCACCGGGACCATTCGGATGGTCAACGAAGCCTGGTGCATCTGCGGCCATATTTAAAGTCGCGCTCCGAAGCCGCGGGCGACAGCCGCCACGCCGGATGATGGTTTGATAGATTCAGGTTGGTTGGGTGATGTCAGTGGGAGCGAAAGAACGGGTTCAACCCAGGCGCCGGGTGCGTTCAGGGTTGATATTGGTGCTCGTCGCCGGGCTAGGCTTGGCAGGTTGGGGCTGCACCACCTGCAAGGACAGCAACGGCTGCATCAATCTGCAGGCCGAAAAGACTCGTTGCGACAACATCTGCTGGGGTAACTGGGGCGCTGGAATCGAAAGCCATGTGAGCTGTTCGGCCTGCCAGAAGGCGCTTGCCAAAGAAGGGCAGTGAGCCCAAGCGCGCCAGCCTTCAACGCTGGCGGCGGATCACATAGGCATTGTCGTTATGCCCTAGGCAGTCGCAGGCCGGAATGGTCTCGGTGGCCACGATGTCGTAGCCCTCGGGGATGCGTTGGCCTGCGCAGATAGTCATCACCGCGCCGCGCACTGGCTCGATCTCACGTGCCCGGCACAAGCCTTCGCACGAGGCCGCCGTGCCGCTGGAGGTGACCACCATTCCCGAGGGTGGCTGATAGTCGTCGCAGATGGTGGCCGCGCCCGCCCCCACGCTCCATAGCAGGCTCCCGCTTACCAACCATCCGGCGATTATTTTTCTCCGCTTACCCATTACGGCCCCCTTGTGGTCAGGTTTCCTCGTTCGAGATGTAATTAGGCGCGAACGGGGGAGCGAATGGGAGGCGCGATTCACCGCCAGGTCAGAGTCGCCAGTATTTATTGCACAGCAGGAACGCTTGGCCGATTGATGCCACCCAGCCGCGCCGCCAGCGCCTCTCCCAAGCCGGTAAATCGCTCCAAGGGGCTGGTCAGGGCCGCGTCCAACACCGCTTCCTCGCCCACCACTATCACCCCCCGCCGACTGCGGGAGAGCGCCGTGTATAGCATCTCTCGGCTTAAAATAGGCAGTTTCTGGCGCGGCAGGATCAGGACTACGCGGTCGAATTCCGAGCCCTGAGCCTTGTGCACGGTGGTCGCGTAGCATAGCTCGACCCGCCCGCGCAGCGCCTCTAGATGGAAGGCCACGAAGCCTGAGCTGCGCGCAAACACCGCCATCGGCAACGTCTCGCCGCCCTCGCCGCGCACGCTTACCACCACCCCCTGGTCGCCGTTGAACAGCATCCGTTCATAATCGTTCTGAGTGACTATCACGGGTTCCCCCGGGGCCATCTCCGGCTCCCAAGAGCCGCCAGCACTATCCTGACGCTCTTGATGCAGGCGGGAGTTAATCGCGATTGTGCCGGTGGCCAACACCCGGGTCAGACAGAGGATTCGACTAGCTGCCAGCAATTGAAAAAGGCGGGCGAGGTTGCCCGTTGCCGCCGAGTCGAAACCCTGCGCGGTCTGCCGATAACTGACTTGCGCCAGTCGGCGGATTTCGCCGGTGGCCAACTGCTCGGCCTGCCATCGCCGCAGCAAATCCTCGACCTGCTCGGCGCCACCTTCCAGCCATTCGACCCCCTCGAAGCATAGCTGCGCCGCCTGCCGGCGGCGGGCCATCAGGCGCTTGGAGAGCGTGGCGTCGCCTCGGTTGATTGCCTGCGCCAGGGCCAGAATCACTCGGCCCGGCCCGGTGTTTTCGTCCATCCGGTAGCTATGGGTCAGGACGCTGCTGAAACGGTGCGTCGGCGCGGCCCGGCGCGCGGCGGCCGCTAAGTCGCGGAAGATTGCGCCGGCGCTTACCGAAGGCAATTGATCGGCGTCGCCCAACAGGATCAGGCGGGCATCGGGAGGCACGGCGCTTAGCAGCCGCTCCAGCAGCATCAGGTCCAGCATCGAACTTTCGTCGATGATTACCGCGGCGGCTCGCAGCACATTGGCGCGATGATGGCGGAAACGATGGCGGCTGGGTGAGTAGCCCAGCAAGCGATGGATAGTGACCGGCGTGCAGCGTTGGCCAAGCTCGCGTTCGATCGGGCCGTCGCAATTCCCCAGCCCCTGACGAATCGACTCGCCCAAACGAAAGGCCGCCTTGCCCGTGGGCGCGGCCAAGGCAATCTCGTCGGTGCCGATTCCTAGCCGCGCCAGCACCCGCATGAGGGCGACCACGATGGAAGTTTTGCCAGTTCCCGGACCGCCTTCGATCAGGGTCAAGCGGCCGCGCGCAGCCTGGCCAACCGCCTCGATCTGCTCTGCCGACAGCGCCATCGGCGTGCTGCCCATCAGCGCAGGCCGAGCAATCACTTCCTCCATCGCCCGCGCCAGCGACGGCTCCATCGCAGGGCCCAGCAGCGGGGCGCCTGCAAGCCGCACGGCAATCGAATCGGCCGCGGCGGTCTCGGCGGCCAGGAGTCGCTGATGGTAGAGATAGGGCGGCAAATAGATGAGCGGGCGATAGGCTTCGGCGCTGTTACCCACGATAGTGTCCAGCGCACCGGTGACCAGCAAGCGCTCGATGCGCTCGGTGATGGCCTCCAGCTCCGCCTGGGCTTCGCTCGGTTCCTGCCCCTCGGCCTCGATCAGCGGCCGGGCCATTCGGGCCAGCACCCCATCGCCCGGGTTGGCGAGCGGCAGGCGCGTGCTGCCCTGTTCTAAAGCTGCCAGTGATGCCACGATCAGCACCACCACGGCCCAGCGATCGGGGTAATCGAGTTGGGGTTGGAAGGCGGCAATCTCAGCCGCCAGATGGATTGCGGCGGGCTCCAGCCCCAGTTGCCCGGCTCGGGCGGCAGCCCGCCGCATGCGATGGGCGAACTGCGCGGCCGCCGCGCCGTCGGACGCTTCCGCCTGCCGCCCCAGCATCGAGGAGAGCCCCAGCTGTGCGTATCGTTGATCCATCATGGCCTGCGTGTGCAGAACTCGACTTTTATCACAATGGCGACGCGATAGATCGACGGCGGGCTCGCCAAAGCCGGTGCGGCGGGAGTTGGTTTGGCAAAGCGGTGGCCTGAGTGGCGGAAATTTCGCGCGAAAGGAAATAGCTGGCGATGCTGACCCAGGAAGAAAACCGGCTCCTGACCCAGGTGGGCGCGGGTACCCCGATGGGTGAGTTGTTACGTGAATATTGGACCCCGGCTCTGCGCTCGGCGGTGCTGGAGGCTGACGGCGCGCCCAAGCGCGTGCGGCTTTTGGGAGAAAACTTCGTCGCCTTTCGGGCCACCGACGGGCGGGTAGGCTTCTTCGACGAAGGCTGCCCCCATCGATGCACCTCGCTGGCGCTGGCACGCAACGAGGACAATGCCCTAACCTGTATCTTCCACGGCTGGAAGATCGACGTTTCGGGCAAGGTGGTCGAAGTGCCCTCCGAACCGCCCGAGCGGCGGGCGGAATTCGCGGCCAAGGTACGCGTCAAGCATTATCCGGTGCGCGAGGGGGGCGGGATGGTTTGGGTCTACCTGGGCCGGCGCGATCCGGCGCCCAAGTTCCCCGAGTTCGAGCTGTGCCGGCTGCCGGAGAGCCACGTGATGCCGCGCCGAACCATCTTGAATCATAACTGGTTTGCCGGCTTCGAGGGGCAACTGGACTCCGCTCACGTCGGCATCATGCATTCTTCCTGGACCACTTGGCGCCCGCGCAAAGTTTACGGCAAAAGCGACCTCAGCTACAGCCAGGCCAACACCGCGCCCCGCTTCGAGCTTTTGATGCAGCCCTACGGCTTTCGCGAAGGCGCGCTGCGAGAACTTGCCGACGGCAGCGTATATATACGTGTACGAGAAGTCGTCTTTCCCTACTATTCGTTTATTCCAGTCAACCCCGAAAACGTGCAGTTCGTGGTCTGCTGCATCCCGATCGACGACGAATGGCAAAGCCAATGGTACCTCTATTATCGGCCCGACCGGCCGATGAGCGACGCGGACAAGGCCGAGATCATGGAAGGCGCCGTCAACGACCTGGACGACTTTGGCGGCAATCGCGGCAGTGTCGACAACATGTGGCATCAGGATCGCAACGCCATGAAGGAGGGGCATTTCACCGGGATTACCTGGTCGGTCCAGCACGAAGATCTGGTGGTACAGGAATCCCAGGGAGTGCTGCTCGATCGCAGCCGCGAATATTTGGGCTCCAGCGATTCGGTCATCATCCGAGTGCGCCGGATGCTGCTCAATGCCGCGCGCGAGCATCAGGCTGGCAAGCCGGCGCCATGGCTGGACGACAGGTGCGATTATAGCCGAATTCGCCCCCTGGCTTACCGCATCCCGGGCGACGTCAAATGGCATGAGGTGGATCCGATCAGTCCGCCGGCTTACCGCTTCGAGCCCTAAGCGCGGGGCTCGATCTCTTGCCGGGCTCAGGTAGGGTCGCGGCCACCCATACGTCATCCTGAAGGCCAGCGAAGGATCGCACGTTGCCGATCGCATCCTCGGGCCGCAGCCAACGCTCCCCGCTGGGAACCTTGACCTCGACCAGTTCCTGGCCCTTGGCGGATGCGAATGCCGCCCATCGGCGGTTCCGATAGAGCGGCCGCCAGCTCACCTGCTCCAGGGCGTCGCTATAAACGCTCTTTCCTGACGGCTCTCTGCGGGTCTGCAGTTGAATATCCAGCTCGACTCGGGCGCTGACGGCCGCCTGTTGCTTGGCTCCTCCCAGCCGCAGGCAGGTTTTGCCGTGGGCGGCCATCTACCTCCAGCGAGGCGACCTCGATCTGCTTGGCCAGCTTTGCGAGCGTTCGAATCAAGCCGGTAGCCATGTGCTGCTTGTCGGCGTGGTGGCCGAGTAGGCTAATTTTCGGCCAACACCTGCGCCACAACCCTGCGTTGTACTTCCAGCAAGCCTCCGGCGTTTGGTTCCCACCTTCGGCATTCCCCTAACAATACCACCGTGGTCCAGTCCCGTCCGGCGAGCTATCTTGATGATCAACCAGGGCCTTGCCACTCGACAAGCCAAAAGCTGTACGCAACGCCGAACTGGCCTTATGGGCTTGGACAGGATGGGTCTGCCTGTTTGGCCTCTACCAGACCTGGACCGAGATTTCCTGGATAGAGGCTATACTCAACTCCCAGTTGCCGGGCATGGTGGCACTCACGCCTCAAGCATTGATGGTGGCGAGCGGCGCGGTGTATGCGGCAGTGGCGCTTACCATGGGCTGGGTCGTAGTTAAGATTGGCCGGGGTAAAAACTGGGCGCGCAGCAGTCTGCTGGTCGGCTTCATCCTTGATGCCATCTTTACGCTGTCGCCGCCTTATCGTGATGTGTTGAAAACGGCTCTGCCCGAACTCGGATTGCAGATCTATGCGCTTTTCTTGCTTTACACGGCGCCAGGTAGCGGCTGGTTTCACACGAAAACGTCACACCAACGACCCAGTCGCGCGGATTAAATAAAAAGTAATCTCTTCCCCCTTAAGAGGATAAAGAAATTCGTGACTCTGTTTGTTTTCGGCTCGAAATGTGTCTCAAAGTGGCCGTTCGGTAAGTTTGTCCCACGTGGGGCAACTCGATCAGGCTCCTCCGCCTCCGCTTTGAGCAGTGATCATAACGGCGCCTTCCGGGAGCGTATGACGCGAGTATTGCGAATTGGCAAGGGGTAACCAGAATCGTTTTTTGTGTCGCGGGTTGTCCACAGACGCTCAGCACGCCGGCAAATCATAAGGTACCAACTCTCGCCCTTGACCCGGCGCTAGGGTAAAGGTGAAGGCGTGATGGGGGTGGTTGCGGCTGTGCGGGGACAGACGATTGCAGTTCGACCTCCTCTCAAATGGGCAGGCGGCAAACGGTGGCTCGCTCCTCACTTGGCCGAAATATGGACGGCGCACCAGCACCGCCGTCTAGTCGAGCCCTTTTGCGGTGGTCTGGCCGTTGCCCTGAGCTTGCGTCCCGAGCGCGCGCTTCTGAACGACATCAACCCACACGCGGTGCATTTCTATTCGTGGCTGAAGCGCGGTCTCAAAGTAGATTGCAAGCTCGAATTCGCCAACCGCGAGGCGCTCTTTTACGAGCACCGGAGCCGTTTTAACCAGCTCATTTCCCATGGCGGAGCCGCGTCCGCCGAGGCGGCGGCGCTCTTCTACTACTTGAACCGCACCTGTTACAACGGCCTGTGCCGCTTCAATTCGAGCGGCCATTTCAACGTCCCATTTGGTCGATACAAAAGCATCAACTATAAGCGCGATTTCAGCAGCTACCGCTGCATTCTCGCCAACTGGCAATTCTCGACCGGGGACTTTGAACAGGTCTCGGTCGAGCCCGACGACTTCCTCTACGCCGACCCTCCGTACGACGTGGAATTCCGGTCGTATTCGAAGGAGGGTTTCGGTTGGGACGACCAGGTTCGGCTAGCGCGTTGGTTGTCAAAGCATCGGGGGCCGACCGTCCTGTCGAATCAGGCCACCGATCGAATCCTCCGGTTGTACGCCGAGCTTGGCTTCAAGCTCCGCGTGATTGACGCGCCGCGCATGATCAACTGCACGGGAGACAGATCGCCCGCGAAGGAGGTGCTCGCGACCCGCGGTCTCGACTAAAGTCGCAAAAGCCGAAGCCGAATATTGGCGGCGGATTCAACATGCGAAGCTTTAGCAGACTGGATGAGCGAGGTGGGGTTTGCTCCAGGTTTGCTTTATGAAACCCAAGGATAAAGTTTCTACCGGGAAAAATGGTGGAGCAGAAGGGATTTGAACCCTCGACCCCCACGTTGCGAACGTGGTGCTCTCCCAGCTGAGCTACTGCCCCAACCAGTTAACGTGGACCAATCAGGGATTCCAAATAGGCTCGCAACTTATCAGCCAGATCCGGCCGTTGCAACCCGTAACCAATTTGCGCCTGAATGAAGCCCAGACGATCGCCGAGGTCATAACGGGTGCCCTCGACCTGATAGCCGTAAAGCGGACGGCGCTGACTTAGCTTCATCAAGGCGTCGGTAAGCTGGATCTCCCCGCCAACTCCCGGTCGCGCGTGCTCGAGCAGGGCGAAAATCTCCGGGGGCAAGACATAACGCCCCATGATCGCCAGATCGCTGGGTGCTTTCTCGGGCGCCGGTTTCTCGACCATTCCACTAAGGCGAAAAAGCCGCTCGCCCGCCTTGTCGCCGGCGACAATCCCGTATTTGGACAGCTCGCCGTAAGCGACCTTGAGCAGCGCCACTACGGGTGCGTCGCGTTCTTCGGCGACATCCAGCAACTGCCGCAGGCAGGGAGGCGTACCGGAAAAAATGTCGTCGGGTAGTAGCACCGCGAAGGGTTCCTCTGAGACCGCCGCGCGTGCCTGCAAGACGGCATGCCCCAGACCGCGAGGCTCGCGCTGCTCGACGGCAGTGATGCGGGCCAGGTTGGAGCTGTAATGCACCAACTCTAGCAGGTCAGTGCGCCCCTTGACGCGCAGATGCTCCTCCAATTCCGGCACCGAGGTGAAATGATTGAGCACCGTGGTGCGGCCAGGGCTGATCACGAAGATAATCTCGCGAATCCCCGACTTGACCACTTCCTCGACCACGAGCTGGATCGCCGGAGTGTCGACCACCGGCAGAATTTCCTTGGGGATCGCCTTGGATGCCGGCAGCATTCGAGTGCCGAAGCCGGCGGCGAGAATGACCGCTTTTTTGACCCTCACAACCTGCCTGCCTTGTTGTCGGTGAGCGTGCTACCGCATCAGCGTTGGCGTTCGCGCGCCTCCTGCGAGGCCTTGCAGGCGATGCACAAGGTGGTCACCGGGCGCGCCTTAAGCCGCTCCAGCCCTATGGCCAGGCCGCATTCCTCGCATTGGCCGTAGCTGCCGTCCTCGATCCGGGCGACTGCCTCGTCAATCTTGGCCAGCAGCTTGCGTTCGCGATCGCGCATGCGCAGGACGAAGTTGCGCGCCGATTCCATCGCGGCGCGATCGGCGGGATCGGCGAAATTGGAGCGCTCGCCGTTCATTGTGCCCAGCGCGCGCTCGGCTTCAGCTAGAATTTCTTGCCGGCGCTCCTCGAGCAGATGGCGAAAAAGCGCCAAGTCCGCCTGCGTCATTGCTCAACTCGTTGGCCTCGCCGAGGCCCGCCCCGGGGACGATGTTTTGATCGTAGTGGCGGCTTCCTGTTAAGTAAAGCTATGCGTTGCGCCTACCTCGACGCTTTCTCCGGGATAAGCGGCGATATGATGGTTGGGGCGTTGCTGGCCGCCGGCGCCGACTTCACCGCTCTCAAAGCGGCGCTGGGCTCAATGGAGTTGGAGGGCTACGAAGTTAAGCTGGGAGCGCGCGAGCTGAGCGGCATCGCCGCGACCAAGTTTGAGGTCGAAGTGCGCGGACCTCAGCCCCAGCGCTCGCTAAGCCCGATCCGCAGGTTGATCGAAAGGGCGGGCTTCGCGGTCGCAGTCAAGGAAGATGCACTGCGGATGTTCGAGCTGCTGGCGCAAGCCGAGGCTAAGGTCCACAACACCACCCCTGACAAGGTTCATTTCCACGAAGTCGGCGCGGTCGATTCGATCGTCGATATCGTGGCGACGGCCTGGTGCCTGCACGAGCTCCAAATCGGCGCATTGCTGGTTTCGCCCTTGCCAATGGGGCAGGGCTTTGTGCGCAGCGCCCACGGCCCCTTGCCGGTCCCGCCTCCCGCCACGGCGGAGTTGTTGGCGGGTTTTCCCGTGCGCTTGGGCGACGGCCTCTCCGAGATGGTGACACCCACCGGCGCGGCGATTGTCCGCGCCCTGGCCCAACCGGCGGCGCTGCCGCTTGACTTCGAGATCGAGCGGGTCGGATACGGCGCCGGAAGCAAGACTTTCGCCGATCGCCCCAATCTGCTGCGTGTGCTGTTAGGCCGGCGCTCAGGCGCGCTGCAGAGCGATCGTTTGCTGGAAATTCAGACCAATATCGACGATCTCAACCCGCAGGTCTATGATCATCTAACCCAGCGCCTGATGGCGGCGGGAGCGCGTGATGTTACCCTCACGCCCACCGTCATGAAGAAAGGCCGGCCCGGCGTAATCGTAAGCGTGCTGGCGGAGCAAGCCGCGCGCGAGCGGCTTGCCGCTATCCTGTTCGAGGAAACCACCACCATCGGTTTGCGCTTCCACGAGGTGGAACGGCTCAAACTGGAGCGCGAGATGATAAGCGTAACAACGCACTGGGGACCGATCGCAGTCAAGGTCTCACGGTTTGCGGAAAAGGTGCAAACCATCACACCCGAGTATGAGGATTGCCGGCGTGCCTCACTGCAACACGGAGTGGCGTTGCGCCGGGTGATGGCGGAGGCTGTCGGCGCGGCGCGCGCGCAGTTGAAAAGCGATGGCTAAACGGACCGATTCGCTGGTCATCAACGAGATCTTTTACAGCCTACAGGGCGAATCTACCCATGCCGGTCGCCCCTGCGTGTTCGTGCGCCTGACCGGCTGCAATCTACGCTGCAATTACTGCGACACGGAGTACGCTTTTTATGAAGGGCAGCGCCGGTCGCGGTCCGAAATCGTCGCGGCTGTGCTGGCCTACGAGTGCCCCCTGGTAGAGATCACCGGCGGCGAACCGCTGCTGCAAGAAGGCGTTTACGATCTATGCACGGCGCTGCTGGAAGCCGGATTGCAGGTCATGATCGAGACCTCGGGTGCCAGCGACGTGAGCCGGTTGGACCCGCGGGTAATCAAAATCATGGACCTCAAATGCCCAGGCAGCGCGGAGTCCGGTCGCAATCTGTTCGACAACCTGCACCATTTGACTGAGCGCGACGAAATCAAGTTCGTGTTAAGCGATCGCGCCGACTACGAATGGGCGCGCCAAACCACGCTATCAAACGACCTCGCGCGGCGGGTCAACGCGGTTTTGCTAAGCCCGGTTTTCGGCCGTCTGGCGCCGCGAGATTTGGCCAACTGGCTGTTGGAGGACCGACTGCCGGCACGGATGCAGTTGCAGATGCACAAGCATATCTGGCCGCCCGACCAGCGCGGAGTGTGAACCTTACAATCGCACTCGGCGCAGGCGTAGCGAGTTGCCGATTACCGACACCGAGCTGAAGCTCATCGCCGCGCTGGCGATCATTGGGCTTAGCAAAAGCCCCAGCGCGGGGTAGAGCGCGCCCGCCGCCAGTGGTACCCCCAGCACATTGTAGATAAAGGCCCAGAAAAGATTTTGTCGGATGTTGCGCATCGTCAGTCGGCTCAGCGCACGTGCCTTGACGACTCCGCCCAGATCGCCCTTGACGATCACGATGCCCGCGCTTTCGATTGCGACGTCAGTGCCGTTGCCCATCGCGATCCCGACCTGAGCCTGGGCCAGGGCGGGTGCATCGTTGATACCGTCGCCGGCCATCGCTACCTTGCGCCCGCTGTCCTGCAAGCGCTTAATTTCCGCGGCCTTTTGCGCCGGCGACAACTCCGCGACGACTTCTGACAAACCCAGACGGCCGGCAATCGCCTGGGCCGCGGCCCGATTGTCCCCGGTCAACATCACGACCCGCAGACCTTCGGCCCGCAGCATACGCAAAGCTGTCGGCGCGGACTCCTTGATGGGATCGGCCACCGTCAGCATCCCGGCCGCCTGCCCATCGATCGCCACCAGCACCGCGCTATGGCCCTGGCCGGCGGCGGTTTCCAGCGCCGACGCAAGCGGCGCGATATCGATTTGGTGCTCGCTTAGAAAGCGAGCGTTGCCTGCTAATACCCGATGCGATGCTACCGTGCCGAGCACGCCTTGGCCGGTGACCGATTGGAAATCGGCGATCGCTTGAGGCTGATGGCCGCGCTGGCGGGCGGCCTCGACAATCGGCTTGGCCAGGGGATGTTCACTGGGCGCCTCGATATCCGCTACCAAGGCCAAGAGGCTCTCTTCGCTATGCGGTGCGAGCGCGACGGTCGCGATTAGCGAGGGCTTGCCTTCAGTCAGTGTCCCGGTCTTATCGATTGCCAGGGTGTCGACCCGGCTGAGAGCTTCCAGCGCGGCGGCCTCTCTGATTAGCACCCCCGCGCCGGCGCCTCGCCCGCTGGCAACCATGATCGCCATCGGGGTGGCCAAGCCCAATGCGCAGGGGCAGGCGATAATCAACACTGCGACCGCGTTGACCAGGGCATAACCCAAGCTGGGGCGGGGCCCGACCAGATACCAGATGACGAAGGTAACCAGCGCGGCGGCAAGTACCGCCGGAACAAAATAGGCCGAAACCGAATCGGCCAGTCTTTGAATCGGTGCGCGAGTGCGCTGGGCCGCTGCCACCATGCGCACGATTTGGGCCAGCAGGGTTTGCTCACCCACCCGCTCGGCGCGCATGACAAAGCTGCCGGTGCCGTTAATCGTGCCGCCGATCACCCGCGCGCCCGGCTCTTTGCTCACCGGCAGTGGCTCGCCGGTGAGCATCGCTTCATCCACAGTGCTGCGCCCTTCGAGAACCACGCCATCCACCGGGATTTTCTCGCCCGGGCGCACGCGTAGGCGATCGCCGGGCATGATCTTGGTCAAGGCCACCTCCTCTTCCCCACCTTCGCCCAGGCGGTGTGCACTCTTGGGCGCCAGCCCTAAAAGCGCCTTGATCGCACCGCTGGTGCGGCTACGGGCGCGTAATTCCAGCACCTGGCCCATCAGCACCAGGGTGGTAATCACGGCGGCGGCTTCGAAGTAGTTGGGAACTACACCATTAACCCGCAGCGTGGCGGGAAACAGACGCCGCGCCAACAAGGCGGCCACGCTATAGAGGTAGGAGATACCCACGCCCAGCGCGATCAGGGTGAACATATTCAGGTAGAGGGTGCGCACGGAGGCCCAGGCGCGGACAAAAAAGGGCCAGCCAGCCCATAGTACCACCGGCGTGGCGAGAGCCAATTGGACCCATTGACGCGAGAATGGTGCCAACTCGCGCAGTCCGGGCGCCCTGGGCGCCATTGCCAGCAGGAGAACTGGAACCGCGAGCACCGCTGCCACGATAAAGCGGCGTGTCATGTCGTCAAGCTCGCGGGTGTCTTCGGCCGCTTCGACCGCGCGCGGCTCAAGCGCCATCCCGCATTTGGGACAAGCTCCAGGTCGGTCGCTTACGACCTCGGGATGCATCGGGCAGGTGTATTCGACCCCGAGCTCAATGGAGAGCGGCTCAAGCGCCATCCCGCATTTGGGGCAGGCGCCGGCCGAGCCGGTCGCGACTTCGGGATGCATCGGGCAGGTGTACTTACCTGCGCCGGGCCCCTTGGACACAGACACGACGTGGGCATGAACAGATCCCTCGTGCCCGGTGTGGCCGGTCGTGGGAGGCGCGCTCAAAAACCGCGCCGGATCGGCCTTGAAACGGGCGGCGCAATGCTGCGAGCAAAAGAAATAGTTACAGCCCTGGTAATCGACCTGCGCTGCCGCGGGCGGCGTGACAGCCATCCCGCAGACCGGGTCGCGCGCGCTGCTTGCCGCGATGGCTTGCCCGCCGTCAGTCATGGGGGTCGGCCACCCGCGGGATCAATCCGCGCCGCTCTCCTTCTTGGCCTGCGAGCCAGCGATCGCCTTATCCAACGAGAGCTTGCCGGCACCGGCGATCATCAAGGCCAGGCACATAGCCAACACCAGGAGATGATATTCGATGCCCTCGCCACGCTGTTTGCCGCTCCAATTCATGAAAAAACCGTTGAAGCGATGAACCATCATGATGGCGCCGATCATGTCGCAAAAGATGCCAAAAGCCGCGATCCGAGTTAGAAAGCCGAAAATCAACCCGATTGAGCCGGCGAACTCGGCTGTGAAGACCAACACCACCAGGAAAGGCGTGACGTGGTAAGAGTACACGAACTGATGGTAGGTGGCGGCAGGCCCATGGCCGCCGAACCAGCCCAGGACTTTCTGCGCGCCATGGGGAAACATTACTACCCCTAAGGTGACTCTCAGGAAGAAATTGGCCCATCCGGCGTGGGTAGCGAATAAGTTCTTCACGTGACTCTCCCCTGCTTGGGACGCGAGGCTAAACGCCCGAATTTCAAGCGCGACACCCCTATAGACGCGCCGAATGGCACATTCTTATTCACTCTTGGCCTCAGGCACAACCCGCGCCCCCGCCACCCTGTGCCCAGGCCGACCTTGGCCCTCGACGTGGTGTTTAATATGATAACGCCAATAGCATGATCGAGCCCGCCCCTGTAGCAAGCCATGATCCGCCCCGGCGCGTCCTGATCATTCTGATGGGCGCGATCGGTGATGTGGTTCGTGCCCTGCCCTTGTTGGGTCGAGTGCGGCGCACATATCCCCAGGCGCACATCGCGTGGGCGGTGGAACCCAAATCAGCGCCGATTTTGCGCAACCATCGCTGGTTGGATGACCTGATAATCTACGATCGCGCCCATGCGCCGTGGTCGTTCCTGCCTTTTTTGTATCGGATTGGGCGCGACCACTTTGACCTGGTCATCGACTTGCAGCGCCATTTCAAAAGCGGCCTGGCGGGATGGGTGTCGCGCGCCCCGCGCCGGCTGGGCTTCGCCCCAACCAACACCAAGGAGGTCAACCACTGGTTCACCACCGAATGGATCCCACCTCAGCCCAATCTAAGCCTTAAACTGGTGCAGTATCAGGCCTTCGCCGATACCCTTGGGTTGGATCCCGCCCCGATCGAATTTGGTTTGCGTGCCAGCGTCGAGGAGCGGGCCCGAATCGATCAACTGCTGGCCGGCGCGCCACGGCCGCTGCTAGGGCTAATCCTGGGCTCGTCCTGGCCCAGCCGTTTGTACTTTCCCGATTCAATCGCCCAGGTCGCTCGCTTGATGCATAAGCGCCATGCGCTCACGCCAGTGCTGATTGGCACCGGCGCGGAGCAAGCGCTGGCGCAGGCGGTCGAGGCTGAACTCGGCGAGCTGCCGCGCGTCAGCTTAGTTGGCCGCACCGGTTTGCACGAGTTGGTCGCGGTCTTCGAGGCCTGCGCGGCGGCCTTTGGGCCCGATTGCGGGCCGATGCATATCGCGGCGGCAGTGAAATGCCCGGTAGTCTCGTTGTGGGGTTCGACCTCGCCGCTGCGTTCCGCGCCCTGGGGTTGCGCCGAGCTGGCGATAAGCGCGCCCATCCCCTGTCACCCCTGTTACCTGCGGCGATGTCCCATTGACCGCGAATGTATGCGTCGCATCTCCCCCAGGCAGGTCGCGGCGAAGCTGGAGCGCAGCCTGGCGCCAGCCGCGATACCAGCACGGTGATGGAGGGCGACAAGCCGGCCGGCGTTATTGGCGGCTGGCAGCTTACGCCCCTGGACGATCTGGCCGAGCTTGGCCCGGGGGGTGCGCGAATCCTGGCCGAGACCTGTTTGCAAAACCGCCAACTCCTGTATCGCTCGCGCCACGCCTGCACCTATCTGGCGAAGCTGGCGCACGGCGCAGGCGAGATCGAGCTGTTCGTCAAGGTTTACCAACCGGCACGTGGCTTATACCGGCTCAAGGAGAAGGTGCGCGGCAGCCGGGCGGACAACGTCATCCGAATAAGCCGGCGATTGCATGAGCTAGGGCTGAGCTCGCCGCGATTGCTGATGGTCGGGCGCGAGCAATCAAGCGGCTTGACGATGCTGGTTAGTTTACGCGCTCACGGCGTAGGACTGCCGCAGTTGTGTGCTGAAGGGATTGCGATGCGGCGCAAGCGCAGGCTGCTCGCGGCCCTGGGGGCGGAGGTGGCGCGGCTGCATCGGGCCGGCTTGGTCCATGGCGACCTGACCCCTCATAACATCCTGGTGCAGGAGGGGGACCCCCCCCGTTTTATCCTGCTCGATCACGATCGCACCCGGCCGGCGTACAAGTTAATCGGGCGGCGGCGGCAGTTACGCAATCTGGTTCAACTGGGGCGTTTCGATCTGCCCGGGCTGAGCCAAACCGATAGGTTGCGCCTGTTCCGAAGTTACGGCGCAGGGTTGGCGCCCGGGCGCTACCGGGCCATACTGAGAAAAACGGCGCGCATGCTGGCCGCGCGCCGAGCTAAAGAGGCGCGATGAAGCTCGCGGAGGGCAATATCGACAGGCCCGAAATCTCGGTGGTGATGCCGGTATACAACGAGCAGGCGACCATCGAGCAGGCGATCGCGGCGGTACTGGACTGCGGTTTCCCAGTCGAACTGATCGTGGTCGACGACGCATCTACCGACCGGACCGCAGCCCTGGTGCAGGTCTGTGCGGATCCGCGCGTGCGGCTCTTTCGCCACATGGTTAATCGGGGCAAGGGAGCCGCGTTGCGGCTGGGTTTTGCCGCTGCTCGCAACCGGATCGTGGTCGTGCAGGATGCCGACCTGGAATACGATCCGCGCGATTACGCCGCGTTGCTCCAGCCGCTGATCGATGGCCGCGCCGACATGGTGTACGGTTCGCGCTTTTTGGGCGGGCCGCATCGCGTGCTGTTGTTTTGGCATTATGTAGTCAACGTGGCGCTAACCTGCTTTGCCAACGCGCTGTGCAACCTCAACCTCAACGACATGGAAACCGGGATGAAGGCCTTCGTGCGCGACAAATTGCTCGGCTTGCCCCTGTCGGCCAACCGCTTCACCTTCGAGCCCGAAATCACCATTCGCGCGGCCCAGGCTCATTGGCGGATCTATGAAGTGCCGATTTCCTACTCCGGGCGCACCTACCAGGAAGGCAAAAAGATCGGCTGGCGCGACGGCGTCGCGGCGATCGCGGCGTTGGTTTACTACCGCTTTTTCGACCGGGCTTGATGCGGCACGCGCGCCCGCCAATGCGGATCGTGGGCGTCGATCCCGAACTGGCCTTCGCCGGCGGCGAAAGCCAGGTGCTCGGTCTGTCCTTGGCATTGCGCGCGATGGACCACCAAGCCGAGCTGCTGTGCGACCCGCGCGGTGAGTTATGGCGGCGGGCGCAAAAGGCCGGTCTGCGCTGTTCG